>CALRRX020000018.1:0-14174 GCA_943370675.1 Reyranella massiliensis 521
GCCATCGATGCAGGTGCTACGCAAATTCAAGTACTCGTCAAAGATGCCGGAAAGCAGCTCATTCAAGTCATCGATAATGGAAAGGGAATGTCGCCAACTGATGCTCGAATGAGTTTTGAGCGGCATGCGACCTCCAAAATAAGATCTTCCCAAGACCTCTTTGCCATTCGCACGTTTGGCTTCAGAGGGGAAGCACTAGCTTCCATTGCAGCGGTGGCTCAGGTCGAATTGAAAACCCGTCAAGCCGACAGCGAATTGGGCACCCTGATCCAAATCGAAGGTTCGGAAGTGAAGAAGCAGGAACCTGCAGCGCTACCAGTGGGCACCTCGGTGTCTATGAAGAACCTGTTTTTTAATGTGCCGGCACGTCGGAATTTCCTCAAGTCCAATCCAGTGGAAATGCGACACATCGTGGATGAATTCCAGCGGGTGGCTCTTTCTTACCCTGAGGTGGGATTCACTTTGTTCCAACAGGATCTTGAGACCTATAACCTTACTCCAGGGAAGTTGAGTAATCGCATTGTGGGAATTTTTGGAAAATCCTATCAAGGACAGTTGATTCCCTGTGACGAACTCACCCCGCATGTCAATGTCAAAGGATATATCGGCAAGCCGGAACACGCCAAGAAAACCAGAGGCGAGCAGTTTTTCTTTGTAAATAACAGATACATCAAAAGCAGCTACCTACATCATGCGGTGAGTTCAGCGTTTGAAGGGTTGATTCAGCCAGATCAGCATCCGTTCTATGTGCTTTTTCTGGAGATTGATCCTGCCCATATCGACATCAATGTGCATCCGACAAAAACTGAGATCAAATTTGACGACGAGCGGACAGTCTATGCGGTCATCCGATCAGCGGTGAAGCAGTCCCTCGGAGCACATCATGTGATGCCAGCTTTGGATTTCAGTCTGGATGTCAATTTTCAGGAAAACTGGACCAAAAATCCCGATACAGCTGTTCAGGTGGACAGAGAATACAGCTACAAGACCTTCAATACACCCGAATTTAAAAAATCAACGGTCTCAGGTTGGGAGCGCCTTTTCGAAGGGAATCTTGATTTCCCAAAAGAATCTGCACCAAGAATAATTCCGGAGGAAGATCAGGAAATTCTGACTTTCCCAAGCAGAGTAAGTACGGACGAAGGCAGATTTGTCATTCAGCCCCAAGAAGTGGAAGCAACTGGGACGACCTTTCAGGTGGAGCTAAGCTACATCGTGGCACAGATGTCTACAGGGCTTCTTATCCTTGACCAGCAGATGGCGCACGAGCGCATTCTATATGAACGCTATTTCAAGCAGCTTCAATTGGCTCAGGGAGCTTCTCAGCAATGTCTTTTTCCATCGACTTTGGCCCTCAATCCTTCCGATTTTGCCTTGGTGATGGACATGCTTCCAGAGTTGCATAGCTTGGGGTTTGTGGTGGAGGAGTTTGGAAAAGACACCGTTTTGATACAGGGAGTGCCTGCTGATGTGCAGGTGAAAAATGAGAAGGAATTGTTTGAAGGATTGATTGAGCAGTTTAAGAACTTCAAAAATGAACTGTCTCTGGACAAAAGAGAAAATCTCGCACGCTCACTTTCACGTAAATCTTCTCTGAAGAAAGGACAAAAACTCAACTCGCAGGAAATGGAAACCTTGGTGGGACAGCTTTTTGCCTGTCATAATCCCAACTATTCACCCGCGGGGAACAAAACCTTCGTAAAATTGGATTTATCTAGCATTCACGCCTTCTTCGGAAAATAATATGTTTAGAAACATCACACCAGTCGTTCAAAACCTGCTGCTGATCAATATTGCAATCTATTTGGTGGCAAGTTTTGTCTTACCCGTGCTCAACGAATGGTTTGCCTTGTATAACATCCAAAGCTCCTATTTCAAGCCTTTCCAGTTTTTGACTTACATGTTTATGCATGCCGATTTTTGGCACCTGTTCAGCAACATGTTTGGCCTTTTGATCTTTGGTCCCCTCTTGGAGCAATTTCTTGGGCCTAAAAAATTATTTACGCTTTGGATGGTTTGCGGAGTAGGAGCGGGTGTTCTTTACTCCGGATATACCATGTACCAATACAAAAGTCTTGAGGAGAAAATCTTGACATTTGAAGGGTCTCCAGACCCGGAATATTTCAATCGGCTAGTGATCGAAAACAGAGGCTATTTTTCACCCGAAGTTTTTGATTTTGTCGATCAATATAGTCGCAACCCTGAAGATCCCATGTACATCGAGCGTGCAGAGAAAACACTCAGTGCAATCTTGAGTCTTCATGCCAATCAGCCCATGGTGGGTGCTTCTGGTGCGCTTTTTGGGATTTTGGTGGCATTTGGGATGCTATTCCCGAATACGCAGCTCTTTTTGCTTTTTCCTCCTATGCCGGTCAAAGCGAAATATATGGTAGGTGCCTATGCACTTTATACGATATATAATGTATTGCTCAATAGCCCTACAGACAATGTGGCCCACTTTGCCCATTTGAGTGGTTTACTGATCGGTGCGGTGTTGGTTTACAACTGGAAAAAAGACAGAAATTCTTTCTATTAATATGTACGGTAGCTTTTGGGATAATCTGAAAAACGCATTCAAGTATCGGGACAATAGCCTTTATAAGCTTATTGCGATAAATTTGATTGTGTTTTTTTCGGTGTTGATCGTCAGAGTTTTTATGACGATTGGGGGCTTTGGAGAGTGGTATCAAGCAGGATTGAAATACCTCATGATGCCTGCTTCACTGACCAAATTAGCTACTCAACCGTGGGCGGTATTTTCTTACATGTTTTTGCATGAAGGTGTCTTCCACATCCTGTTCAACATGCTCTTTCTGTACTGGTTTGGATTGCTGATTCATCAGTACCTCGGCAGTCGGAAACTCGCTAACCTTTACATTTTAGGAGGCGTTTTTGGAGCGATTTTCTATGTCTTGATTTACAATCTTGCCCCTTACTTCAGTTCCTCGGTGGATTCCTCCATGATGCTTGGTGCCAGTGCAGGAGTGTTTGCTGTGGTCGTAGGAGCTGCCACCTTGACTCCCAATACCACCTTTTTTCTGCTGCTTCTTGGTCCTGTTAAGATTGTCTACATCGCGGCATTTTATGTGATCCTTTCCTTTGCCAATTCGATTGGTGCCAATGCCGGAGGAGAAATCGCCCATCTTGGAGGGGCACTTTTGGGCTACCTCTACATTGTCCAGTTGAAACGAGGAATTGATTGGGGTGTGCCTGTGCAGAAAGTTGGGATGGTTTTCGAAAATCTCTTTAGTGGAAGAAAGAGTAAAGTGAAAGTAAGCTATAGAAGAGAAAAAGCTTCTACCTCCTCTGCAGGTGCTTTTGACCGATTCAAAACTCAAAAAACTGAGGCAGAAGTTTCTTTCAAAAAGGAGCAAATCACTCAGGAAGAAATTGACCGAATTTTGGATAAAATCGCGGATAAGGGCTACGATGCGCTAAGCAAAGAGGAAAAGCGGAAACTTTTTGAATTCAGCAAAAAGTAAGTCAATCGAAAAACAAGAGCGGCTTTCCATCGATGGAAAGCCGCTCTTGTTTTATATGGCTTTAGTCTCAAAGCGGAAAAGCCAAGCCAAAGCGGAAATATGTCTGGCGAAATCCCTGACTCTGAAACTTAAATTCCGTGCTCAAAGCGACCCATTCCACGATGGGTACCACTGCACCCACACCCACGTTGGCCCCACTTTGATTTCTTCGTGTGCCGGCAGATCCCGGTTGGGGATTTTCACTGGTCAGGCTGTATCCGGTCATGGCATACACTTGAGATTTTCCTGTGGAAAGGTAATACCTGAGGTCTGCACTGAAATTACTTCCATTGCCCACGTTGGGGAAAATACGGGTATAGTTGGGCATGAATCCAAATTTTTCCGCGAAGAAGTATTCCCATCCCAGTCCGATTCCTGGTTCATTCAGTCGTAATCCATATTGTCCTAAGACGTGAAGTCGAGATTCACCCTGGGTCTGAGCTTTGGTCAGGGAAATTGTACCAAATCCAATCAATAGGATCAAAAGCAGTTTCTTCATCTGTGGTCTGTTTTTTGGAAAAAGGTAGAAGCCTTTAGCTGATTTAGCAAATTATTGGAGGATTTTGACCATTCTTCCCAATCTACCCTGGCTATCTATTCCTTCGATCACGACTAGGTGACGCTTGGCAGAGTCTGAGTTAAAATAGGTCAAAGTAGCCTTTCCATTTTCATCTGTTTTAATGATTGGA
This sequence comes from Reyranella massiliensis 521, assembly GCA_943370675.1. Classification (GTDB taxonomy): domain Bacteria; phylum Bacteroidota; class Bacteroidia; order Cytophagales; family Cyclobacteriaceae; genus Algoriphagus. Next base: position 4,211 of record CALRRX020000018.1, read on the forward strand.
TTCCAATAGAGCGTGGCTCGCTTGTCAGTTACAGCTGTGGCAGGAGATTTTTCATCATACTTTGGTGAGTAAAAGTCTCTCGGAGTAGCGTATCCTCCATATTTCGTGACTAGAGTTCCTCCTACGCTTTGGTAACGTATGCCAGCGCCTGATTTGGTGTAGATTGCGACAGCCCCGTTTGAGCCTTGTGAACCGAAGATTGCGGTACGGGCAGGGTCTTTGAATATTTCGATACTTTCCACATCTCTTGGGCTCACCTGTCCAAAGGTAGCAGCATCCACAGGGACGTTATCCAACAAATACAGTGGCTCCGAACCTGTTTGGAATGAGTTTGATCCCCTGATCAATACGCTTCCGGAAAATCCGTTGTATGAGACCTGAACCCCAGCCACTCTACCCTGAATCATCTGAAAGACACTGACAAATGCCACGGCTCCGGGGATTTTGTCAGGTTTGATGGTGGCATCTCCCTCACCGTAAAGCTTTCGGACTGAAGTTTCTTCTTCTTGGAGGGTTTTGGCACCTACTGTGACTCCTTCTAAATCAATGATTTTGGAATCTGTGATCAGCGCCTGCATGAGATTACGCTCGCTTACAGTAGCGGTAAGGCCTTCAGGCCATGCGACCTCGTTGGGGTATTTGCCGGGGATACTTTTGAATTGAGCTTCAGGTAGAATCAGCTCGATGTCTACAAAAGACCGTGCCCGTTGGTCTTCTGCGGTCAGGGTCACCGTGACTGAGTCTTGGTAAATTAAATCTGTCAGGAAAAAGGAACCTTCAGGTCCAAATCCACTTGTAATGAGTTCAATTCCCTCGCCGATCAGAGCACTGATTTTTCCACCCGCAAGTCCTTTTTTAGTCTCGTTTTGCTCTTTGATTTTACCCTTGATGGAGATTCCTTGCTCTATGAAAAAACCTTGATCCGGATAAGTGTCTTCAGAAACATTTTTCCAGGTAAATCGACTCCATCCGTGAGTGAGCATGACCAAGTCAAGTGCCTCTTTGGTCTCAGGATTTTTGTCCTTAAAATAAACTCCTGGTTTGTGAATAGTTCCTTTTAGATCGGAGCTTAGCAAGAGATAAGAATATAAATTGCCGTAAAGATCACTTTCGTCAACTACCTGATCCGCATCCCCGACAGCCAAGGAGAAGCTTCCTGTTAATGGGTTGTTATTAAATGTCGAGCTGAGGTTTAATTCCACCTTCCCCCTAGCGTCTAGGGTTGAGGTAGTTTCTACCTCCAGTTTTATAGCATCTTGGGCGGTGACAAATACCAAGCGTTCGAGCAGTGGCTTTCCTTCCTGATCGAGTACTGTGATCGAATTAATTCCAGATGGAAGGTTCTTTTTAGGTATTCGAGCTCCCCACACTCCGTTTGCAAGTGCTCCTTTGATCAGGTAATTGATAATTCCTCGGGTGTGCGATACCAGCAGTAGATTTTGATCAAAATTGATTCCTTGTACAAAAACAGAGATAAACGATCCTTCTTCCGGATTTTGAACCTGCATGCTAAGTCCTGATGTGGCAGGATTTGGAAGCGGGATAGTTCTTACCTCTCCAAAGTTTGATGAAGTGAGAATGGCCTGCAGAGATTCGCTAGTTGGAGTAAGATCTATTTTGCCCAATCCGGCAAAATTTGAGGTGAATTCAGAGTTGGGCATTCCCTCGATTTTCCCTGATAAAGGGACAGGAGTTCCGTCTGGGTCTACTGCTCTAAAGGCTAGTCTTGATTTTTTTCCAATCAGCCAGTTTCCTCCTTCAGGTAAAAACTGGATATCCGCAAACTGGAAAGCATAAGGTAGACGTACTGATTGGGTATTCTGGTAACTTTCATTTTCCTCATAGAGGAGCTCTAGGCGTTGGAATGGATACACCTTTTCAGGAATGGAAAAGCCAAATTCTGCTTCACCATTTGAATTCAGAAGAACTTCCTGAGCCGCTAAAATTTCATCATTTCCTGAAGCCCGTATTTCAATTTTCTTATTTGAAAGCGGTTCACCCGAGGCATTGACCGCCTGAATTGACAGTCGATACCTGATTTTTCCTTCAGAAACTGAGATTTCCCGAAATTTAACGGACGGAAGAAATGACCCTCCCGAGCCATCGATCACCTGAATGTCTTGGGTGAAAAAGTAATCTTCTCCAAAGTTTTTCATCCAAGACGTGTAGGCCTTGATACGGTAGATTCCCGCCTTTCCAAAATTTGGAATTTTGAAATCGCCTGCACCCCTTCCATTTTCTACCTGAATCATTTTTTGGGTCAAAAGCAGTCCATCTCCATCAAATAAATCCACATAAAGTGTCTTACTCATAGGAGAAGGGACCTGTGTGCCTCCGGCTACCAAATAGGCGCTAAACCAAAGATCTTCCCCCAGAGTATAGGTTTGCTTATCCAAATGGAGGTAGGCTTTTTCTACCGGGAAATCCTCCTGATACTTGTTTAAATAGGACTGGATTCGATCAGGCAGCTCAGTTTGACCAAAAATTTGAGTAGATGAGAAGAGAAAAAATGCCAAAAAAACATGTCTCATAAAGGTGTGGTTAGTTTAAGTTTATAGAAATATACACCGTAATAAAACTAAGATTACAATGTGATCAAAAATAAAAAATGTTAATCGGTAGCAAGCTGAGCCACTTCATTTTTATTGGCTAACTGTCCACAAGCAGCGTCGATATCCTGACCTCTAGATTTTCTGACCTTTGCGATGATTCCTTGGGATTCGAGTACTCGGACATACAAATCCACCGCTTCTTGTTTAGCCTGGCGAAATTCACCCTCATCGATGGGGTTATACTGGATGATGTTGACTTTGGAAGGGATGATTTTGCAAAACTTGGCCAAAGCTTTGGCGTGTCGTTCGTCATCATTTACTCCTTGCCAAATCACATATTCGTAGGTGACTTTTCGCTTAGTTTTCTGATACCAATATTTCAATGCTTCGGCTAGTTCTTCCAAAGGATTTGACTCATTGATCGGCATCAGTCTGGACCTAGTTTCATTAATGGCAGAGTGAAGAGAGATGGCTAGGTTAAATTTCACTTCGTCATCTGCCATTTTTCGGATCATTTTGGGGATCCCTACCGTGGACAATGTGATTCTCCTAGGTGCCATTCCCAATCCTTCTGGAGAGGTAATTTTGTCAATCGCTTCAATTACGTTGTTGTAATTGAGAAGTGGCTCGCCCATTCCCATGAAGACGATATTGGTCAGGGGACGCTGGAAATAAGTCTCTGCCTCATCTTTGATGGCCACTACTTGATCATAGATCTCATCCGGATTGAGATTTCGCATTCGCTTCAGCCTAGCTGTAGCACAAAAATTACAATCCAAGCTACAGCCCACCTGAGAAGATACGCAAGCGGTGATTCTCTTTGTCGTAGGAATAAGAACTGATTCAACTATTTTATTATCAAAAAGCTTGACCGCGTTTTTGATAGTGCCATCGCTACTGTGCTGCATCAAGTCGACCTGGATGTGATTGATGGCAAAGTGGGTCTTTAGCATTTCCCGCGTGGATAGAGAAATATTGCTCATCTCGTCAAAATTTTTGAGAGACTTATTCCAAAGCCATTCATAGACTTGCTTAGCCCGGAATTTCTTTTCTCCCTGCGCGACAAAAAACTCTTCGAGTTCGGCTAGACTGAGTTTCCGGATGTCTTTTTTCTGATTTTCCACGGGGCAAAGTTAGATAAAGCAATTTGATTTTTGGGATTATGCTCCAGCATGGGAAAAAGAGTCCTTGGTTGTAAAATCTTAAAATTTCAATCCTTTGATTAGATTTGATTTTTGTCTCTAATCACATTAATAAGCAAATAGTAACAAAATTAGTCTTTTTGAGAGTCTCTCTGAAATATTGCTATTTCCCCTTGACGCTTTTCGCGATTGATTTATTCTTTGGATTCCAAGTTTGTTCAAATGATTTTTTAGGATACCTAGGATTGGTTACTGTTATGGATCTTGATGATCTTTCTACTTTTTACAATGGAGTTTATCCTCCAGGGTATGTTTGGGTATTAAAATGTATTCTCAGCCTTAGTGATGAAGTAATCCTTTTGGCCAAAATCTTAAATTATCTGAGTTTGGGATTAGTGTTTTATTTTATTACTTCCAAAATTTTCAAAGAGCTAAATTTTTATTTGATTTTCTTTTGTCTTGTAGTTCTTCTAGTTTCTAATGAGATTTTTCTATCCAATAGTTTGTCTCCTGGTTCGTATGGTTCTTTTTTAGCATCCCTGATTATTGGTACAGCATATTATGAAGACAGAAGCAAATTTTCTGCTTTAATAAGTGTCTCAAGCTTGGTAATTGCCACACTGTTCAGATTTGAAGCGTTTATTTGGTTGATCTGTTTGTGGTGTTCTGGCACATTTTTCTTCTCGGGTCCTTCTGGAAATCTCAGGGGATTTTTGACCATAGTCCTATCTATTTCTATTCTATTCCTGATTAATTTTTGGGGAACGTCTTCGTTTGTTGCTACCAAGCATTTTTTAACTTTCGAAAAGCCGAATTGGGTTGAGTTAAATCCATTTACAAAATTCGAGAAGCAGTCACTTTATGAATTTTCAATAGGTTATTTGAAAAACATAGCCCAAGATGTTTTTTATTTTCTCACTCTGATTATTTCTTGGGTATTCCTAAAGTCATTTAGAAGATTGATTTTAACCTGCTTTTTTTATTTGTTACTTATCAACTTTCATCCTTCTCCAAGAGGCGTTTTTGCCATTCTACCCTTTGTTTATCTGTTTTTAGGGCTCCTTTTCTATTTAATTTGGGAGAGGCAAAGAAAAGTTGCTGTGGTGTTTTCGATTTTTCTAATTGCACCTTTTCTATATTTCTCTTTAAACAATTATTACCACAAAAGGAGATCTCAAGTCCTGCAAAGTAGTTTTACCAAAATTGGTAAGACACTCACTAGATTTGATAAGAATTATTCAGCAGAATCAATCTTTACCAATTCTCATGATTTTTACATTAGAGGTCAATTGCCAGACTTGCCTCAAGTAAATGGTGGTTGGATCAAGTTGGTAGACCGGTTTTACAGTGAAAATCCAAATTTTGATTTGAGTCACCCTAGTATCTTTTATAGTTGTCTAATAAGTCAAAGAGTGAAATTTTTGGTAATAGATAAAGTCTTACTTCATACTTCAGTCTATTCTCAGGAGGACTTAATTACGTTTGAGGAACTGGGGAATTCCGAATTTTTCAACTTAGTAAGTGTGGTAGATGACAGATTTATAATTTATAGTGTCGAATAACCATTTATCTAGAAGGCGATTTAATCCTAAAAGCATTATCGAATTTTTGTAGAAAATATCTTGGCAAACATTGGTTTAGTTTGTGCCAGCATTTTTTAGGAACGTACTTATTCCTTTTATCAGAAAAAGAACGGGATTCAGGAACTTATGCCCTATTTTTACGCTTGAAAAAGCAAATCTCAACTATGCGCCAATCCTGGTGGAAAATCCTGACTATCGGACTCTTGTTGTACACGTTGATTGCAGGATTATTGCTGGACGTACCCCGTCTTCCGATTCTCAATGAGACCATCCGAGCTCTTCACTTTCATGTGACCATGTGGTTTGGAATGATCTTGATGCTGGTCGTGGCAGTTGTTTACAGCATCAAATATCTCCGCAGTAATGATCTGAAGCATGATGACATGGCGCTGGAGTTTACCAATGCAGCCATTTTGTTTGGCGTGTTGGGGATTGTCACCGGGATGCTTTGGGCAAGATTTACTTGGGGGGATTACTGGAGCGGCGATCCCAAGCAGAATGCTTCTGCCATCGGTTTACTGATGTACTTTGCTTACCTGATTTTGAGAGGGTCTATCACAGACCCTCAGCAGCGAGGCAGAATAGGCGCGGTTTACAATATTTTTGCTTTTGCCGCTTTCATTCCACTGATTTTTGTGTTGCCTCGATTGACTGACAGCCTTCATCCAGGCAATGGTGGCAATCCCGGTTTTAATGCCTACGATTTAGATTCCAAACTCCGAATGGTTTTCTATCCGGCGATCATTGGCTGGACCCTTTTGGGTACATGGATCGCTACCGTCCGTGTCAGAATTAGAAGGGTGGAGCGAGTACTTGAAGACAGACTGATTAATTCCTGATAAATGAAGAAATTATTTACTATAGCCTTATTGGTTTTGTCCCTTAGTGCCTTGGCACAGGAGAAAATCGCTGTTACCGATGCGGATTACTCGAATAATTCGGTAGAAATGGCAGATAAGATGCGTGCAGAAGGAAAAATTTACGTGTTGGTGGGTGTGATCGCAATCATTTTTGCGGGAATTACCGTCTATGTGATCAATACAGATCGAAGGATCTCCAAACTTGAAAAAAATCTACCCTCTTAATTTTGTTTGTCTATGAAAAAAGGACACATCATCGGACTTGGAATCATTGCCATCGCCATTGTCATTATCATGACCTCTATCGGTGACGCGAGTAGTTATGAAAGCTTCAGCACCGCTTGGGAAATGAAAGAAGACGGAGAAGATAAAGCGATCCATGTGGTAGGTCAATTGAAAAAAGATGAAACCGGCCAAGTTGCTGGAATTGAAGTCCGAGAAGACAAGACTTCTTTTACCTTTCTATTGGTAGATAATGAGGGTACCGAGCAAAAGGTATTTTACAACGAGCCTGTACCGGCAGATTTTCAGCGGTCCGAACAAGTGGTAGTGATCGGTTCTTACCGAGATAAAGATATTTTCGTGGCTGATAAAATCCTGATGAAGTGTCCTTCCAAATATCAGGAAACCGACGTGCAGGCAGCAGGAATGTGAAGTTGAGTTATACTAAGTAAAAAATCATGATCAATACCTTTGTGGGTAATTTGGGCCATTTGATGACCATCGTGGCCTTCGTAAGTGCGCTGGTTTCGGCATTTGCTTATATCCAATATTTCCAAGCCAACGAAATTGAAAAAGCAAGCTGGAGGAGATTCAGCAGGATTAGTTTTTATATCCATGCAGCATCCACGACGATGATTGCGCTTTCTCTTTTCGAGATCATTTACAATCACCGATACGAGTATTTCTACGCCTATTCTCACAGCTCCAAGGCGCTACCTGTTCATTACATGATTTCCAGTTTCTGGGAAGGGCAGGAGGGTGCTTTCATTCTTTGGGCATTTTGGAATGTGGTCCTGGGCGTGATTCTTATCCATACCAACAAGTTTTGGGAAGCGCCAGTCATGGTAGTATTTGCGTTGGTGCAGGCTTTCTTAGTCTCCATGATTATGGGTGTGGTTATTGGTGATTTGAAGATCGGAAGCTCCCCTTTTATCCTCTTGAGAGATGCGACACAGGCTCCGATTTTTGAACTTAACCCTGATTTTGTCCCTGAAGACGGAACTGGTCTGAATCCTTTGTTGCAAAATATCTGGATGGTTATACACCCACCAACCTTGTTTTTGGGGTATGCTTCTACCTTAATTCCTTTTGCCTTCCTGATTGGAGGTTTGGTGACCAAAAGATACTCTGAGTGGATTCGTCCTGCGTTGCCTTGGGCGATTTTCTCAGCGATGATTTTGGGAATGGGGATTATTATGGGTGCCTATTGGGCTTATGTGACCTTAAACTTTGGAGGTTATTGGAACTGGGATCCTGTGGAAAATGCGGTCTATGTGCCTTGGTTGATCTTGGTGGCATCTATCCATACCATGATCACCTTTAAGAAGAGTGCCACAGCGCTTAAGACTTCCATTGTCCTGGTGATTCTGAGTTTTATTTTGGTTCTCTACGCCACGTTCTTGGTGCGTTCTGGCGTGCTAGGAGATGCTTCGGTTCACTCCTTTACGGATCTTGGACTTTCCGGTCAGCTTCTTTTGTACATGCTGTTCTTTATGTTGATAGCCATAGTTCTGGCAGCCAGAGCTTGGAAACATATTCCGACTTCAGAAAAGGAGGCTTCCGTGTATTCCCGTGAATTTTGGATTTTCCTGGGAGCTGTGACTTTGGGATTGATGTCCTTCCAGGTGATTTTGCCTACCTCCATTCCAGCTTGGAATGCCTTGGTAGAAAGCTTTGGAGGAATCTCCAACATGGCCCCTCCAGCAGATCAAGTAGAATTTTACACGAAGTTTCAGCTTTGGTTTGCAGTGGTGATTGCCTTGCTTACTGCGGTTGGTCAGTTTTTCTGGTGGCAAAAGATGGATAAAAAGGCATTGAAAGATGCCTTGGTCACGCCTTATGTTATTTCTGTTTTACTTTCAGCAGCAGTGATTGTGTTGGCTAAAGTGTACGATTGGAAATACATCATTATTGTTTTGGCGGGGATGTTTACGATCGTGGCTAACTCTGTGATTTTGGCTAGACTTTTCAAGAAGACCACATTCAAGCTGGCAGGCGGATCTTTAGCTCATATTGGTTTGGGGATGATTTTGATCGGAATCATGTTTAGCTCAGGCTATTCAGATGTTATTTCTATCAATATGTCAGGTCTGACTTACAGCAACAGTTGGGAAGACGAAATGAATAAAGAGCACGTGCTTCTTTGGATCAATAAGCCTACGCAGATGAAGGATTACACGGTCATCTACCGCGGTCGTCAGAAGAAAGTGGTGGGAGTGCCGGAGTATGTTCCAGCCAAACTTTTGGAATCCACTGGCAATGTAAACGAGGCGGTAGCTTTGGCAGATTACAAAGAGTATTTCAAAAAGGGGGATGTAGTGAAGTTGGTTTTGGAGGAAAATGATTATTTCAAAATCGATTACCTTCAGAATGAGACTTTGAAATTTTCACTCTCCCCAATGTCTCAATTTAATGAAGGTATGGGGGGATTGATTTCTTCTCCAGACTCTAAAATCTACTTCAATCGTGACCTCTACACCTATGTGGCAGCAATGAATGATTATGCTGACCCAGATTGGAAGGAAGATGAAAACTATGAGGTGTCACCTGGTGAGCAATTTCACGTTGCCGATTTCGTGACCTATTTTGATGGGGCCGAAGTGCTCAAAGAGATAGAAGGATACACGCTTCAAGAGGGAGATGTGGCGGTGAAAGCAAAGCTTCGTGTGCTGGATTATGATGTCGAAAAAGTACTTGAGCCTACTTTTATCATCCGAAATAATCAGGTGGGTAAGCTTCCCGTTATTGATACTGAGCTTGGGCTAAAAGTCAGTTTGGAAAATATTCTTCCCGAACAAAACAAGTTTGTGTTCAAAGTCAACCAATATCAAAAAGACTATGTAGTGATGAAAGCGATCGTGAAGCCATACATCAATGTGCTTTGGATCGGTACAATCATCATGCTGATTGGTTTTACTGTCGCTATTTTCAGAAGATTTGACGAGTTTGCCAAGATGAGAGACAAGGGCTTGGAGTAATCGCCTCTATCCACAAGAATTGCAAAGGGACTGGAAAAGATTCAGTCCCTTATTTTTTTGACTTTAGTATTCGAGCTAGTGTTTCTGCCACTCCATCCTCTTTATGGTGCAGGGTGATTTCATTGGCTACCGCCTTTACCTCAGGTCTGGCATTCGCTACCGCTACTCCCCAACCGACTTTTTGCAAAAGATCAATGTCATTGTAATTATCCCCAAAGGCAATCACCTCCTCTAGCCCAAAGTTGAATCTGGCCTTTAACAAAACTTCCAATCCTGTAGCCTTGGAAATTTTCCTTGGAGCGATCTCTATATAGGTGTCTTTGGACCTGTATAGATGAAGTTCATTTCCATGATGCAGGTGAAGCTCTCCAAATAGCCAGCTGATGTCATTCGATTCACCCATAACCATTATTTTATGAGCGCCAAGATTGTCTTTGGACCAAAGATCCAATACCTCGGAAGTTTGTAGCCATGTAGGATTGACTTTGGTGTTTTGGATTTCTCTCTTTGACCAATAATCCTCTTTGGCCTCGTACCAATTTTCTCCATGAAATAGACTTACATGAATGTCAGCTTTTTTGGTCCAGTCGATAATCGATTTCACAAGGGCCAATGGTATGGTGACAG
>CALRRX020000019.1:0-13855 GCA_943370675.1 Reyranella massiliensis 521
GGTCCCATTACTTACAGGGACAGAGAAGTCTGCCAAGTTTTCGGTGTTTTCCACTGCACCAAACAATACATTTCGCATATAGAACGTATTGTCGGAGTGCAACTCACCCAAGGTCCAAGCAGGGCCATTGTAATAAGCACGCAGCGGCGCATAGGCACCATTTACAGCCTGAATAAAATCATTTTCTGTTTTGAAGAAGGTCGCCGAGCTCAGTTGAGTTTCCGGCACAATAGTCAAGAAATCATCACAGCTGGTGAATGACATCAATAGGACTAGAAGTATTATGCTATATTTTTTCATTTTTGTTCAGTTTTGGAAGAGTCATTAACTACTACGTAGCTCTGATTAAAAATTGATATTGGCTCCAAAGGTGATGGTACGTGGCACCGGATATGGACCCAAATCAACTCCCGGGCTTAGGTTTCCTCCATCCCCCTGACCATTGCTTTGCATACTTACCTCAGGGTTTTGACCTCCCCAATAGTTAGTCAACACCAATACATTTTGTGCAGAAGCATAGAGTCTCGCAGATCGAATAGCTTTTGGAAGCTTGGTGAAAGTATATCCTAAGGTGATGTTTCGGATCGTGAAGAAAGACGCATCCCAGACGAAGTTGCTGTTTGGCCAGTCACGCTCGATACCGGTCACGTTACCACCACCTACTGTCGTACCAAAAATACCAGCTCCTGGATCCGATGGACTTCTGAATCGGTCTCCTGCTCTTCTTACCATGTTAAACACCCCGTCCAAGTTTGCTAAGGAATAGAGGTGTCTCATGTACAGGTCTTGTCCTTGTGAACCGGACCCCACAATGCTCATATCCCAATTTTTGTAATTGAAATTATTGGTGATACCATAAGTGAAATCAGGGAATGGGTTACCGATGATTTGACGATCATCCCGATCTCCTCCGAAAGTAATCACCCCATCCCCGTTGAAATCCTCTAGCTTTATACTACCCACGGTAGATCTGCCGGGAATTTTTGGCGAATTGGCCAAATCCTGTTCATTGGCATAATTTCCGAGCTTTTTCAAGCCATAAAACTGAGCAAATGGCTTTCCTACCTGGGTAATGTGGAATGAACCATAAACCCGGTCAATTCCATCCGCGAGTGAGATGACTTTATTTCTGTTGAAAGACAAGTTGGCATTGACCGTCCATCTAAACGCTCCTTTGGTAGGCACTGCGTTGATTTGAAATTCATGCCCCCAAAACTTGATCTCACCGATGTTGTCATTGAAGTTAGTGAAACCTGATTCTTGAGGTATCTGTACTGCAAATAGGAGGTTGGTGGTATTCTTGACGAAGTAATCGTAATTAAAAGTGATTCTATCATCCAAAAATCCAAGGTCAAAACCTGCGTCCATTTGGGCAGTGGTTTCCCATCCTAGGTTAGGATTATCCAATGAGGTAACAGCTGCACCCGGTGTAAGGGTATTTCCAAAAGCTACGTTAACCGTGTTATTAATCAAGGCATACTGGGTGTAGTTTCCGATGTTGTTGTTACCAGTGATCCCGTAACTGGATCGTAGTTTCGCGAAAGAGATGGTTGGATTGCCTTTTAGGAATTCCTCATCAGACAATACCCATCCTACTGAGGTAGATGGGAAAATACCCCAACGGTTATTCACACCAAATCGGGATGATCCATCCCCTCTTGCGGATGCCGTAAACAAGTATTTCCCTTTATAGCTATAGGTAAATCGGGAAAAAACTGAAGTAAGACTCCATTCTTGAACCGCGTTAAAAGTACCTCCTCGGTTGATATTAACCGCTGCCTGAGAAGTAAGAATGCGGTCATCAGCGTAGGTATCCGCCTGAATTCTGTATTGATCCAATCGGAATCTCTGATTTGAAAAACCTGCCAATACCTCAAAAGCGTGATCTTTAATCGTGTTTCTGTAAGTAGCAATATTCTCATTCAACCAAGAAATGTTGTTGTTGGTCTCTCGGATAGAGGAAGCTACAGTAGGGATTGCTACGTTTATGGAAGAGGTAGCCGTAGAAGGGTTGGAGAAAAAGAATCTGGAATTGTTCAACTCCACGTTAAAGGTGGATTTGAAGGATAAATTCTTGATTGGTTTCCACTCCACGTAGGAAGTAGCCAAGAGATTTAGTCGAGTGGTCTCATTGGTCAATTCTTTGGCAGATCTCACCCAGTTTGGATAAGCGAAAATGTTACCTGTTTCGGCTGGAAAGCGGTTGAATAAGGTCAATTCGCCTTGTTCATCTCTAATTGGCATCACTGGCCAGGTGTGGAGTGCATTAAAAATAATACCTGTTCCTCTGTCACCATCGGATCTAGGCGTATTGTCAAACACATAGTTTGGAGCCACATTCACCCCGATGTTTATTTTATCGGAAAGCTGATAATCTGTGTTTAAACGAAGCGAAAATCTTTTGAAATCCGTATTGACTACTACACCTTTTTGATCAAAAATACCCACCACGGCCGAAGTGTTTACACGCTCTTTATTAGAGGTCAGGGTCAGGTTATAGCTCGAAATCGGTGCAGTCTGCAACAGAGCATCATACCAGTCATTAGTTTGGCCTCTATACTGAGCTGGATTTTGGAAAACAGAAGGAACTGGTCTTCCTGCATCCTCGTAATACTCTTTCTTGAATTGGGCAAATTCCTCTGCATTCATCATTTCAAGACGTCCTCTCATCGGAACTTTCTGGAAACCGGTAAATACGTTCAGGTTGACATTAGTCTGTCCAGACTTTCCTCTTTTGGTAGTGATCAAAACAACTCCGTTTGCTGCTCTTGATCCATAAAGTGAGGTTGAGGCAGCATCCTTTAGGATAGAGATATCTTCAATTTCATCTGGGTTAATGGAGTTGATATCGCCTGTGATCGGAAACCCATCGACTACATATAATGGCTCACTACCCCCTGATACGGATAGCTGTCCTCTGATTCTCACTTGCATACCACGTCCCGGCTGACCGGTGGTCTGGTTGATTTGAACACCAGCGAGCCTTCCTTGAAGTTTTTGAGCAATGGTGGATACTGGCATATCTTTTAATTCAGCTCCTCCAATGGATTGAATTGCACCAGTCACTTCCTTTTTGATTTGGCTACCGTATCCCACGACCACTACTTCAGAGAGATCTGAGGTAGATAGGGCCAAGGTGACATTATAGGTGGTCTGACCTCCTACTACCGCAACTTCTTTAGAGGTATAACCCACAAAGCTTACTACAAGGACATCACCGGGAGAGGCATCAAGTGAAAAATTCCCGTCAATGTCGGTAACTGTCCCCTTTTGTGTTCCTTTAATCATGACCAATGCTCCCGGCACTGGCTCTCCTTCGGAGGTAATCACCCCCTTGACCGTTTGGGCCTGCCCAAAACTCAATTGGCTTATGCAAAACATAAGCAATAAAAATCCAACAAGCCGGATTTTTACCCTAGATAGATAGTGGTTATTCATATTGGTGGGTTTAAGTAATTGAAATAAATCTGTTTCAAGATCATGATTCAATTAGCCTACCCCATCCTGTTGAATCCTGCATAAAATACAGTAAATCAGCGCATAAACAGCAGGACACAACAGGATACCTCCACCCAAATCATGAAATCAAAAAGTATATTCCCGCAAAACAACCCCAGCGATAAAAGTCAATAATATTCAGGATACCACAGGACACATAATACTCATATTATACACTTAAAAATATATAAATCATTTAGCCAAAATAGCTTTACCACTATAGAAAAACCATTGAATATTGAATTCATTCTGTTTATAATTAGGAATTATTGTCACTAAGCATTTATGAAAAAATTGATTTCAGCTCAATCCTATTTATCCATTTTTATTCTATTGGGTATTTTGTCAGCAAGCTGCACTCCCGAAAAAACCCTTGAACTCAGAAAAGGATCCAAGATCACCCTCGTGGGAAATAACCTTGGATCCAGAATGATGGAATATGGACTTTTCGAAACCGAAATGCACCTCAGGTATCCTGACAGCACTCTTTTCATCCGTAACCTCTGCGACCCAGGAGACACGCCCGGATTTAGACCCAGATCAGCATCCAATGACCCTTGGGCTTTTCCAGGTGCTGAGGAGTTTCAGGACGAATATGGTACCCATTCAGATTCTCAGGGTTTTCTTGAAAAACCAGATCAATGGCTCACGAGACTCCAAGCAGATATCGTAGTTGGCTTCTTTGGGTTCAATGAATCTTTTCAGGGACCTGAAAAGCTCCAAAACTTCAAAGATGAACTAGAAGCTTGGATCGTGCATTCAAAAGCGCAGAAATATAATGGTAAGTCTGCACCTCAACTTGCCTTGGTCTCTCCTATTTCTTTCGAGGACTTGAGTGAAATCAAGGATGTCCCTGATGGCAAAAAAGAAAATGAAAACCTCTCCTTATACACCAACGCCATGGCGGAGGCTGCCAAAAAGCATGACATCGTTTTTGTGAATGCTTTTGAACCTAGCAAGGAATGGTATGAGGAAAGTGAGGAGCCACTGACAATTGATGGTTCACAACTCAACGAAGCCGGATATGCCAAGCTTGCCGAGCTTTTGGCAGATAAGCTTTTTGGAACAGAATCCAGAAAGGCAGAGGCTAACCGTGATTTGATTCATCAAGCTGTGATGGAGAAAAACTGGTTTTGGCACAATGATTACAAAATACCTAACGGTGTTCATGTGTATGGTCGCCGATACGATCCATTTGGACCTGACAACTATCCCTTCGAAATCGAGAAAATCCGTCAGATGACGGCAATCAGAGACACCGCCATCTGGGAAGCCAATTTGGGTAAAGTCAAAGATCTCGCAGCAGCTGATGCCAAAACAAGGTCTCTTCCCGAAGTAAAAACAAACTACAATCCTGAAGCAAATGGCAGCTTGGAATATAAATACGGAGAAGATGCATTAAAAACCCTCAAGGTACCTGAAGGATACAAAGTAGACCTTTTTGCATCCGAAAAGGAATTCCCAGACCTAGCCAACCCAGTGCAAATGTCCTTTGACAACAAGGGCCGACTTTGGGTAGCCACCATGCCAAGCTATCCGCACTATAAGCCTGGTGATGCTCGTCCGGCAGACAAACTCATCATCCTCGAAGACACCAACAATGACGGAAAGGCTGACAAGCAGACCACTTTTGCTGACAATCTCCACATCCCGGTGGGATTCGAAATCGGTGCTGAGGGTGTGTATGTCTCTCAGGGTCCTAACTTGATTTTGCTGATCGATGAGAATAAAGACGACAAGGCCGATCGAAAAGAAATCCTATTGAGCGGATTTGACGACCACGATACGCACCACGCGATTTCAGCTTTTACTACAGACGAAAGCGGAGCGATCTACATGGCAGAAGGGGTGTTTTTGCACACCAACGTGGAGACTTCCTATGGCCCTGTTCGTGCCACAAACGGAGGTTTTTACCGCTACGAACCCAAGCGCCACAAGCTCGAGCGAGTCAATCAAGTCAGCATTCCTAACCCTTGGGGAATCGCCTTTGACGATTGGGGACAAAACTTCTACGCCGAAACATCCGGTCCAAATGTCAACTGGATGCTTCCCGGATCTACCCTTCCACGCTATGGAAACGGGAACTTCAAAGGTCCAAACCTGATCGAAAAAGATCACATGGTAAGACCAACCTCAGGTTTGGAATTTATTTCCAGCCGACATTTCCCGGATGACATCCAAGGAGATATGATCATTAATAACACCATTGGCTTTCTGGGCACCAAGCAACACCGTATGATCGATGACACCGTAGGCTTCATTACCAAATGGAGACAAGACCTAGTGGTATCATCGGACCGAAACTTCCGCCCGGTAGATATGGAAATCGCCCCTGACGGCTCGCTTTACATCATTGACTGGCACAATATTCTGATTGGTCACATGCAGCATAATGCCCGAGACCCACTCAGAGACCACGTCCATGGACGAGTCTATCGAGTAACTTATCCTTCCAGACCTTTAGTCACTCCTGCCAAAATTGATGGAGCAAGTATCTCAGAATTACTTGAAAACCTAAAACTACCCGAGTACCGATCCAGATACCGCACACGTCGCGAACTGAGAGGAAGAGACGCTGCTGAGGTGACTGCTGCAGTAGAAAAATGGGTAGCCGGATTGGATAAAAATGACCCTCAATACGAGCATCACCGACTCGAAGCACTTTGGGTGACTTGGGGAGCCAATAAAGTAAACCAACCTTTGCTCAAGGAACTACTGAAGTCATCAGACCATCGGGTTCGCGCCGCAGCTACAAGAGTAGTCCGCTACACAGGACATCAGGTCAAAGATCAATCGGAACTTCTCATGGCATCTGCCAAAGATCCGCATGGTCGCGTTCGCATGGAAGCCATCGCCGCAGCCTCCTGGTTGCCAAGAGAAGTCGGCACGCCGATTTTGGCTGAAGCTGAAAAACAGCCAAAAGACAATACCTGGATTCCACGCACTCTGGAAACAGCCGTTGCCCACCTGAATGGACTTTCTGTACAGCAGAAAAAAGAGGAGGACATCAAATCCTCGCTCACTGGTTCGGATCGTGAGCTCTTCGTACTCGGAAAAGAAATCTACGCCAGGGAAGGCTTCTGCAGTACCTGCCATCAGATGGACGGGGGCGGGTTGACCGCATCTCAATTCCCTCCATTGAGAGGTACGCCTTGGGTGACTGGCAGTCCAGAGCGATTGATCAAAATCGTCCTCAAAGGCATCATGGGGCCGATCGAAGTAGCAGGAAGGGAATATCCTGGACAAGTTCCGATGACTCCATACGAAGGCATGCTCAACGACACCGAAATCGCAGCTGTATTGACCTATGTCCGTAACTCCTTTGGAAATAAAGCTTCCCCAATTTCCCCAGACTTGGTAAAAGTCGTGCGTGAAGAAGTGAAGGGCAAAGAAGGATTCTGGAGCCCGACAGAGCTGCTCAAGATGCATCCGATGGAGAAATAGGAAGTCGGATTTGGGATCTCGGATGTCGGATTGGGTTCGATATTCGGAGTTCGATGTTCGTTATTCGTTATTCGTCTTTATTGAGTTATTGGTGGCATGGTTTTTTAGATCATGCCACCAATATTTGTTTTAAGGTATCAATTATATAATCAGGCTTGAGATACTCCAGCCTGTAGTAATTCGTAATTCAAAAATCCAAAATGAAAGCTCCACTTTGTTTTCTATCCCTAGCACTTCCTATCCTTTCCTATTCTCAATCCAAAAACCTCCGGTTCGAGAAACAGATGGTCGCCTATGAAAGCTACGAATCCGTGGGAATCATGGATGTAGACAAAGACGGCATTCCAGACTTGGTATCGGGAAGCTATTGGTACAAAGGCCCGGGATTTTTGGAGCGTCAGTTGATCGGCCAAGTCAAGCGATATGGGGAGTATTACGAAGACTTTTCCACGATCCCGATGGATGTCAATGGAGATGGAAACATGGACTTCATCACCGGAGGCTGGTTTGAAGGAAAACTGATCTGGAAGGAAAATCCCGGTAAAAATGGGGAATGGAAAGAACAACTGATTGCCGAGACCGGCAACATCGAAACCATCCGAGCCTGGGACATGGACGGAGATGGTACCTTGGAAATTGTACCCAATACCCCGAGAAAACCTTTAGCATTTTACAAATGGGTCGGTCCAAATCAATTTGAAAAGTATGAAGTCTTCGAAACGCAAGGCCATGGTTTAGGCTTCGGAGATATCAACGGGGATGGCTGGGGAGACCTGGTCAGCAGCTACGGCTGGTATGAAGCTCCGGCGGATCTTAGGTATGGGGAGTGGACCTTTCACCCGACCTTCGAACTCGGAGATGTGAGCGTTCCGATCATCGTGACCGACTTGACTGGAGATGGGTTGAATGATTTGATCCTAGGAAATGGGCACAACTATGGGCTTTTTTGGATGGAGCAAAAGCGGGATCCTGAAGGCAAAATCACCTTTACCAAGCACGAAATCGACCCTTACCACGCCCAATACCACGTGATGGAATGGATCGATCTGGATGGTGATGGCAAAAATGAACTCATCACCGGAAAGCGCTACAGAGCCCACAATGGCAAAGACCCTGGAGAACTGGATGAAATTGGGCTGTATTATTTCAAATGGGATGGCAAGACCTTCGTCAAAAATGTAATCAGCTATGGCACATTTGGAGAAGGCAAAGGTACCGGACTTTACTTTTCTACAGGAGACCTAAACCAAGACGGTAAAATTGATATCGCCGTAGCTGGGAAAGACGGGTTGGTAGTGTTTTTCCAGAAGTGAAACTGATTTTCAACTCTTTAGCATAAAAACTGCCATGCAAAAACTTTTGCACGTACAAAAATATTTATATTTACACGTACAATCAAATTTGCCATGGATACGAAGCTCACGCTCAAATTGGACAAGGACATTATTGAAAAGGCAAAAGCCTATGCCTCGGATCAGCAGGTTAGTCTTTCTAAATTGATTGAAAACTACCTGAATTCCCTAACCTCCAATGCGCCCAAAGGGGAAGAAATCACCATTTCTCCATTTGTAAAAAGCCTGACGAATGGTTCTACTATTCCATCAGACTATGATTACAAGAAGGATTACCGAGATTATCTGGAGGAAAAATACCGATGAGGAAAATCTTTTTAGACACCAATATCATCTTGGACCTTTTGGCTGAAAGACACCCTTTTTATGATTCAATTGCTAAAATTGTGACATTGGCTGATCGAAAAGAACTTCTCTTACTCACCTCTCCAATATCCTTCACTACTGCGGAGTATGTCTTATCCAAATTTGAATCAAAGACCTCTGCCCTTCTAAAACTTCAAAAATTCTCAATTCTCTGTCAGGTGGTTGATGCAAACCAAGAAACGATAGATAAAAGTCTATTTTCCGAATTCAGAGATTTTGAAGACGCGGTCCAATATTTCTGTGCGATTCAAGCTAATTCTGATCTATTCTTAACTAGAAACCAAAAGGATTTTAAGCAATCATCTATACCGATATTGACTCCTGAAGAATTTTTATCCTACTATACAAGGTAGGATTGAGTTACTAGAAACAACTAACCAAAATCAATCGTGACCCTAGACGAAGCAAAAGCCCGCTTCAATTCCGGTGAGGTAATCCCTCCAACTGACCCTGCGTTTGCAGTGGTCATGCCAATAGTAAATGATACGCTTCGGCTGATCGGAAAACTCAATGCTGGAGGAGATATCGCAGAAGCGCGTGAAATCTTAAGCCAGATTTTCGGTCAGGAAGTAGACGAAAGCACCACGGTGTTTCCTCCCTTTACGATCAACTTTGGCAGGTTTACGAAGATCGGAAAGCGAGTTTTCATCAACCATGGATGTTCATTCCTAGACTTGGGCGGTATCACGATCGAAGATGAGGTGCTGATCGGACCTCAAGTGAAGCTTGTGACTGAAAACCATCCTCTTGACCCGAAAACCCGAAAAGGGTTGATCACCAAACCGATTTTGATCAAGAAAAATGCCTGGATCGGTGCCGGGGCGATCATTCTGCCCGGTGTGACGGTGGGTGAAAATGCCGTAGTCGCAGCCGGTGCAGTAGTTTCCAAGGACGTGCCTGACAATACTGTAGTAGGCGGGGTTCCGGCGAAAGAATTGAAGAAAATTTCAAAATAGGAATTCACTATCTGCATTTATATCGAAATCATCAAGGAGAAGGCGAGAATACTTAATTCAATTCCAGAGAAAGAAATTCGAATGCAGGAATGAGCTCCACGGTTTTACCACTTTCCTCAAATCGATCTCGCTGATTAACTGTCACAATCCAACCTTTTTCCAGATTGAAAAAATCAAGTCCTTGAAGCAATCCTTTGTATTCTCTGGAAAAATTTTCATTAGAAATCTGGTAGCACACCTGGATGGCATGAGTTACTTTTCCTTTTTCGGAAACCACAAAATCGCACTCTCCCTTATCGTGGAAATAATAGATGGAGGTGTATTTACGCCGGAGATGGAGATAGATTAAGTTTTCCAACTTCCTTCCTATGTTTTCAGAAAATGAAGCTGAAATTGCAGAAACCAAGCCTAAATCAAGGGCATATACTTTTTTGGGATTACGGTTTTGAGCTTTGAGCGAGTAACTGAATTGGGGCACAAAATCCATTAGGTAAGAGTTTTGGAAGTAGGAGAAAAAATCCAAAATCGTCACTGCCGATTTGATCCCAAACATCCCCACCAGCTTATTGGCAGAGGTTGGCACTCCCAAATTACTTAGTAAATATAAGGCAAGCTGTTTGAGTGAGGCTATATCCCTAATCCCATGGCGAACTGCAATATCCTTTACCAAAATATCGTCCAACAAAGCGGTAATGATCAAGTCATTTTTACTTTTCACAAACTCAGGAATACCTCCAATTTTTAAATATGCTTCAAGAGATTCGTGTGAAACAGCACTTTTGGTGAAAGAGACAAACTCCTGATAGGAAAATGGAAATAATTCCATAGAAAGATGCCTACCTGTCAGATGAGTGCCCAACTCCCCACTTAGAAGAGAGGCATTTGAGCCCGTAACAAATACAAAATAGCCTTCTCGCAAGAGCTGATTTACGAAAATCTCCCACTTTTCTACCAGCTGAACTTCATCAAAAAAAATAACCTGAACAGCTCTTTGTTTAATTTCCGAATAAAGTCGAGGAAAATCCGACGGCTCAAACGCTATCAATCGAATATCTTCAAAATTCAGGTAGATGGCATTTTGAAACTTCTGTTTCATCAGCTGAAGCAACAACGTGCTCTTTCCACATCTTCTGAGCCCGGTAATGATGGTAGCATAGCTCTCCACGATAGGAATCTTGGAGAGAGATTCCCTAATAAGACCTTGATCTTTCCTTTGAAAATATTCTTGTTGAGAATCTATTACGAGAGCGATTTCTTCTTGTCTTAACATTACCCATATCTTACATTACAAATGTAACACTTTATATATTTCTAATAAAAGACTTATTTCATTACTAATAAAAGACTTTACCAAAACGACCCCTTGCTAATTCGTATTTCAGTCACCGAATGAGAACTAATTTTGAAAAAACATTTCAATAATTATTTATTGTTTTTCAATAAATATTTACCGAGGTTTGGAAAATCAAATCCATACCTCTATGAACTCTCTACAATCTCAATGGAAAGAAAAGTGGGTCAATCAACCTTCCCTGATGCTGATCACCGTGGTCATTTGGTCCATCTTTATCGGGTTTTGCATTCAGGCTGGAGCATTGCTGTTCACCTTTGTATATAGCTTTTTCCGGCCAGTCGTAGCCGAAAATCTTTACGAAGGCCTCAATCTTTCGGCCCTACTTAAGGCAAATCCTTGGTATTATGGTGCCGTTGCATCGATTTTAATATTCATCATGAGCCAAAAAGCCTACCTCTTTTACCTGATGATTCGGGTTTTTCTCAAGATCAATTTGGTACATCCTTTTAGCAGGGAGATTTCAAAGCTAATCACTTCGATAAGCTATGTAGCCTTTCAAATCGGTATTTCCACAATCATTTTGGCTTCGGGCGTGTTCAAATGGTTGGGAAAAAGAGGCTTTGAACTCGATCAAGTACCCCAACTTGTCGGCAATGGCTTTGAGTTTTTGCTGATGGCAGCTCTCTTGATTGCAATTGGGATAGTCTTCAAGCGAGGGGTAGAAATTCAGGATGAAAATGAGTTGACGGTATAAGCCATGGCAATCATAGTAAATCTAGACGTGATGATGGCCAAGCGGAAAATGTCCCTCAACGAACTTTCCGAAAAGGTAGATATCACCCTTTCCAACCTCTCCATCCTCAAAACCGGCAAAGCCAAAGCCATCCGATTCAGCACTTTGGAAGCTATCTGCCAAGCGCTAGATTGTCAACCGGGAGATATTTTGGAGTTTAGGGATGAATAAAAGAAGTACGAATTACGAAATACGATTTACGAGCTTCAATCCAGAGTTGAAGCCTAACTCTTAACCATTAACGTATTTAATTTCAACTATCGAACATCGAATGATGAATGCCACCAATCCCCAAGTCGACCAATTCCTCCTCGAAGGCTGCATGCGCTGTCCAAAAGGCGCTACTCCCGCCTGTAAAGTCCACCAATGGACGCCCATTTTGGAACAACTCCGGCAATTCTTACTCGAGACCGAATTGGTAGAAGAGCGAAAATGGGGCATGCCTACCTACACCCTGAATGGTAAGAATGTACTCATGCTGGCAGTGTTTAATGAATCCTGTGCACTCAGTTTTCTGAAAGGTATTTTAATTGAGGACCCCGAGGGATTGTTAGAATTTCCTGGACCAAGTTCGCAACATGCCAAATTCCTCCGTTTTACTTCAAATGACCAAGTAACTCCTCGAGAAACTTGGATTCGGAATTTTATCCGCCAAGCCATTGATTTTGAGAAAAAGGGAACCAAAGTAGAAGCTCCAAGACAGACCGGAATGGAAATACCCGATGAGCTTACCGAAAAATTCAATGAGCATGAGGGTCTAGAAAAAGCCTTTTTTGCCCTCACTCCGGGAAGACAGCGTGGATACCTGATTCACTTTACCGGAGCGAAGCAATCTGCCACGAAGCTAAGCCGGATCGAAAAATTCGTCCCAAAGATCATGGATGGAAAGGGAATGTTGGACTGACTTGCCACGATAGGATCATCCTCCATCCTATTCTGTGGTTTTTTTGACTTTTCCAAGACGTTTGATTGCCCACAGACGACCGTTAAGAACAACCCGATGCTGAAAAAAGTCAGCAGCCCCACACTAGTTGGTCACTCTTACGAAAGTAGAATTCCATGTTACTTGATAGGGAATTGGTTTTTACTAACTTGAGGTAATGAAAAAGTTTTTTACGCTAAACAATCCCAGCTCCATTACCTTGGTGTACCTGACCTTTGGGTTGGGTTGGATTTTTTTGAGCGATAGGATGACTGATATCCTGTTCAGCGATGACATTCAAAAACTATCCCGTTTTCAGCTCTATAAGGGAACATTCTATGTCTTGCTGACTTCATTGATCCTTTACTTTCTAATCAAACGGTTATATGACACTGTCAATCAGCGGAATCAGGAAATGAAGCTCCTTTTTTCCAACCCAGATCTTGGATTGATTCGATTGGATGAGGCAGGGAGATTTGTAGAGGTCAGCCCCAATATCGAAAAAATCACGGGTTACTTCTCTGAAGAAATGACTGGCAAGCATCCCTTGAATTTTGTACCTGATCATCTTAAAAACACCGTAGCGCAGCATCTGAGTCAAATCCAAACCGTGCAGCCATCAAGGGGGTTTATGCTCCAAACACCTTTTCAGGCTAAAAACGGAACAGTACTATACTTCAATCTTTACGGAATCCAACTTTCACTAGAGGAAAAAACCTACCTCACCGCCGTCCAAAACATCAGCAAACAGGAAATAGCAATACAAAATCTGGAGGCCAAAAACCGCCAACTCACCGAACTGGCCTCTGATCAATCCCATCTTGTAAGGGCTCCTTTGGCCAGGATCCTAGCCATTACTGAAGTTCTCAAAGAAGAATACCATTTGAGTGAGGAGGAGCGCAACCACCTGATCGAAAAGATCAAAATCTCCGCTGAAGAGCTCGACCTTCAGATCCGAAAGATTTCAGAGAAAATGAATCCCTAATTTTAAGTAAGCAGTGGTCATTCTTAGTATTCTGTTCTGCCTACGGCGATTGCCTACTTTTTACTTTTTCTCTGCGCTCTCCGCGCCCCTGCGGTGAATTTTTCTTTGTGCGCTCTCTTTAAACCTCTGTGAACTTGGCGGTTTAAAGCACCCCGATCACAAATCGCACATACCTCGTCATCGGATGCACACCATTGTCCTTGACTTCCGCGATGATATGGACTTGGCCGGTAGCTGTTCCATCC
>CALRRX020000020.1:0-13489 GCA_943370675.1 Reyranella massiliensis 521
TATTGAAAGAAAATGTATTGCAAGCGGCAGGTAAAACGGAAGTGTCCAATTTTTGAATCACAGTGCCTGACCTAATTGTAAATGAAAGCGACTTGAATGATGCACTGACGGTCAATTCCACTCCGGGCCCCGGGTCAAAAATTACCCCAAATCGACTTTGGGTAGTTTGGGCACTCCAGCTGTTTCGGTCAATGATAATTCTATTGTTTCCTTTGAATGTGAGAGTGCTTGTCAGAGAGTTTCCGATCCAGTTTTGACTGTTCCAGGCATTTGCAGGTGTTCCCGGAGCTGGGCCTGAGAATGCTTGAAGCATCCCATATACATCCAAATTGAGGCCATTAAGATTTAATTTTTGACCTGCTCCAGTTTCTGCATTGATAAACACACTTTTGACTTCTTCATTTTGTGTGAGGCGAAGCGTGTGATTTTGGTCAATGTAGATGTCATTTGCGAGTCCTGGTTTTACAGTAGCGGCAGCCCAACCCGAACCATTCCAAATCACCCAAATTCCGAGGTTAGGGAAATCACCCGATGCTACTGTTTTATAGGCTCCAACTTCCTGAGAATAGGCATTTCCAAAGGACAATAGGCTAATTACAACTGCCAAGAATATCCTGTATATTCGGCAGGCAAAAAATGCTACCCAGCAATGTGAAAAACCAGAAGTACACATAAAAATCGTATTGTAAAAAGTAGTTGAAAATAAAAAATGATGACTAAAAATAAAATAGGTTTGCTTATTTTTTTTCTGATAATCATGGGTTTAGCTCCTGCCAAAGCCCAGTTTTACGAAATCAGCCTTCTTACCTGTGAACCTGGAGATCAGCTTTATTCTTCCTTTGGCCACAGCGCCATCCGAGTGAGGGAGATTGGTTCGGAGGGTCGTGACATGGTTTTTAACTTTGGCACCTTTGACTTTGATACCCCAAACTTCTACGGCAAGTTTGCCACCGGCAAGCTGAACTACATGCTGAGCGTCACGACCTATGATCGCTTTATCATCGAATATGATTACTATAAAAGGGGAGTGACAGAGCAAGTACTCGATATGAGTATGGATCAAAAGGATCTCCTTGTGCAGCATTTGGATGCACTTTATGATCCGGCAAGAAGGTTCTACAAGTATGATTTCTTCTTTAATAACTGTGCCACCAAAGTTCGGGACGCTTTTGAGATTGCGATTGGGAAGCAGCTGGTTTGGAATGATTCTGTGGCCACAGAAGAAAAGACCTTTCGAGCCCTCATTGATGAGTTTGTCTATCCTTTGCCATGGGCTGATTTAGGAATTGACTTGGCTTTGGGAGCTGTGATTGACCGTAATGCCACAGAGCGGGAAAAGCAGTTTTTGCCGGATTATATGGAGCAGGCTTTTGCAAAGGCTACCCTAGTGGGTGATGGTCCCAGCCGCCCATTGGTCAAAGAGACGCGGGTGATTTTGGAATATCCCGAAAAGGAAAAGTCAATCGGACTAGTGAATCCCTATGTCGTTTTTTGGATACTTGCGGTGGTCTATGGAGTGATGACCTTTCTGGGATTTCGTAGAGGCAGGCTTTTTAAAGGATTGGATGTAGCACTTTTCTCCTTGCTCGGATTAATAGGTGTAGTGGTCGCTTTCCTTTGGTTTTTGACTGATCATTCTGCTACGCTTTGGAACTGGAATATTCTCTGGGCTTTCCCGGGTCATTTGGCCTTGGCTTGGTCCTTGGTAAAAAGCCCTACTAAAGCTTGGATTTCTAAGTACCTACTTGGTGTCTTGATTGCCACCTCTCTTGCCTTAGTGATATGGATTACGGGAATGCAATCTTTTCATCCATCGCTAGTTCCTCTATTTCTGATCATCTTGCTTCGAGCTAATTTCCTTTTCTATAACTTGGAGAGGCTGGCTCAAAAAGCATAAAGATTTTCGGATCAGCCAAACCTTTATACTCCAATTTGGTGTTGGAATAAGTCATGGAATTCAAACTTACCTCAGATTACCAACCCACAGGCGATCAGCCTCAGGCCATCAAAGAGTTGGCAGAAGGTGTACGTGCAGGTGAGCCTGCTCAGGTTCTCCTTGGGGTAACTGGTTCTGGCAAAACCTTCACCATTGCTAACCTGATCCAGGAGACACAGCGACCGACATTAGTGTTGAGTCACAACAAAACGCTAGCTGCTCAGCTCTATGGTGAGTTCAAGCAATTTTTTCCCGAAAATGCAGTCGAATATTTTATCTCCTATTACGACTACTACCAGCCGGAAGCTTTCATTCCCAGCTCAGGTACCTACATCGAAAAGGACCTCAGCATCAATGAGGAAATTGAAAAACTTCGATTGAGTGCTACTTCTTCCCTGCTTTCGGGTAGAAGAGATGTGATCGTAGTGGCTTCCGTTTCTTGTATTTATGGTATTGGCAATCCGGAAGAGTTTGGAAAAAATGTGATTCGACTTCAGGAAGGTGACCGAATCCCAAGAAATCAATTACTCTTCAAACTGGTGGATATTCTCTACAGTCGCACCCATCAGGATTTGACTCACGGTACCTTTCGAGTGAAGGGTGACACAGTGGATATTTTCGTGGCTTACGCCGACTTTGCCTATCGGATCTTCTTTTGGGGAGATGAGATTGAGGCCATTCAGCGCGTGGAACCGGATAGTGGGAAGAAGCTTTCGGATGAAAAGATCATTTCGATTTTTCCTGCAAACCTATTTGTCACAGGAAGAGACACGATCGAAACTGCCATTCATGAAATTCAGGATGACTTGGTAGCTCAGCTTAACTTTTTCGAAAAAGAAGGCAAATTCCTGGAGGCTAAACGACTCCAAGAGCGGACCGAATTCGACTTGGAAATGATTCGGGAGTTAGGATATTGCTCCGGGGTGGAGAACTATTCCAGGTATTTCGACCGAAGAAAACCCGGCACACGTCCGTTCTGTCTTTTGGACTATTTTCCTGACGATTACTTGCTGGTAATTGACGAGAGTCACGTGACGGTCCCTCAGATCAGGGCAATGTGGGGAGGGGACCGATCCCGCAAAGTCAATTTGGTGGATTATGGATTCCGATTGCCATCTGCTTTGGATAATCGACCCTTGAAGTTTGATGAATTTGAACAGCTGGCCAATCAGGTGATCTATGTGTCGGCTACTCCGGCTGACTATGAACTAGCACTGACCGAAGGCGTAGTAGTAGAGCAGATCATCCGGCCCACAGGTCTCTTGGATCCTACTATCGAAGTGCGTCCAAGTCAAAATCAGATCGATGATCTACTGGAGGAAATCGATCAAACCATCAAGACAGATGCCCGAATACTCGTCACTACGCTAACCAAACGTATGGCGGAGGAGCTTCAGAAATACCTGGAGCGGGCGGGAGTTAAGTCCCGATACATTCACTCGGAGGTAAAGACCTTGGATCGGGTCGAGATTCTGAGAGAACTCCGATTGGGGATTTTTGACGTATTGGTTGGGGTAAACCTACTGAGAGAAGGATTGGATTTGCCTGAAGTTTCTTTGGTGGCCATTTTGGATGCGGACAAGGAGGGCTTTCTTCGAAATGAACGCTCGCTTGTGCAGACTATAGGCCGTGCAGCAAGAAACTCTGAAGGACGGGTGATCATGTATGCGGATAAAATCACGGATTCTATGCAGGCCGCTATTGACGAAACCAAGCGAAGGAGAGCACTGCAGATGGCCTACAATGAAGAGCATGGCATCACTCCAAAGACGGTGATCAAGTCTCGAGACAAAATCATGGGGCAGACCAAAGTCGCTGATTCTAAGAAAAATGCTAAAGTATATGCGGAGCTTATGCAGGGCGATATGGAAATTGCCGCCGACCCAGTGGTACAGTACCTCAGCAAGGATAAACTAGAAAAGCTCATCGCCCAGACTCAAAAACAAATGGAAAAAGCTGCCAAAGAGTTAAACTTCATGGAAGCAGCTCGGTTGAGAGACGAATGGCAAGCACAGAAAAAACGCCTCGAGGAGCTGAATCGAGGACCTGGTAAATGACCAGAATCTAAACTAACCAACCCATGACCCTCCAAGAAGTGAAAACATTGGCCGCAAAAGGCGAGGGCCTTCGTATTGAATTCAAAAAAAAGGCAGCCTATCCCGAGAAAATTGTCCGGGGGATAATCGCCTTGGCCAATACGGAAGGAGGGGATTTGCTCATTGGTGTGGATGATGATGGGACTGTCAGTGGTCAGCGCTTTATCGAGGAAGAAATTTTTGTAATGGAAAAAGCAATTCGGGAGTTGATTTTTCCGGCTTTAAATTTTCAAGTATTCACCATTAAGCTAACAGAAAAAAAGGGTGTGGCTGTCTTTAGGATTCCCCTGAGTCCAGATAGACCGCATTATTTGAAGTCAGGAGACAAAAAGCAGTCCTTTATCCGGGTGGCAGATCGAAGTGTGCAGGCTAGTCGTGAGGTGTGGGAGGTACTTAAGAAAAGCCGAACTCCAAAAGACACGGTCTTCACCTACGGCAGAAAAGAGGAAATCCTGATGAAAGCCCTAGGTGAAAAAGGGAAAATCACGATGAAGGAGTATTCCAAACTCGCAGGAATTCCGTTTTTCTTGGCTTCAAAAACTCTGGTTAGGCTAGTTGCCGCTAATGTGCTAATTATCCACCCACAGGAAACGGAGGATTTTTTCACACTCAAAGAATAGGGAGTTCGATTCCTGTTCGATGGTAGAAACCAGCATTGCCCTGTAATCCCCCTGTGTGGATCAACAGAATCTTTGAACCCGGAGCGAATTGATCCTTTTGTACCAAATCAAAAAATCCGGCTACCATTTTACCGGTATATATCGGATCGAGAGGGATTCCAAATTCTTTCCAAAACCAATCAATAAAGTCAATCAATTCAACAGTCCATTTTGCATATCCTCCAAAGTGGTAATTGGTGTTTATTTCCAGCTTTCCCAAGGGTTGAATCGCATTTTTGAAAAGCAATTGTTGGATCTCTTCCCGTATGAATTCTCCTTTCAATGAAGAAAATCCAACAAGAGTTTGCTCGGGTAGGAGACTGCTTGCAATACCTGCGAAAGTTCCTCCTGTCCCGATAGAAGTGCAAATGTGTGTGTGCTCTTGATGATTTTCAGTTAAGATTTCGGATGTGCCCTTGATCGCGAGTGAGTTGGTTCCTCCTTCAGGAATCAAATAGAAATCGCCAAAAGTGTTCTTTAGCTTAATGATAAACCCTTCTGTATCCTTCTTTCTGTATTCCTCTCGAGAGACAAAGGAAAACTGCATTCCATTTGCTCTGGCGGAGGCTAGTGTGGGATTATTTTGGTCTACTTCCTCTCCTCGTATCACCCCAATGGATTTCAGTCCAAGTACATGTGCTGCTGAGGCAGTAGCATGGATGTGGTTAGAAAAAGCTCCGCCAAAGGTCAGAAGGGTAGATTTACCTTGGTTTTTGGCTTCTTCCAGATTGTATTTGAGTTTGAAAAACTTGTTCCCCGATACAGTCGAGTGTACTTGGTCTAGTCTCAGCATACTCACTTCCAGTTTCTTTTCTTCGAAAATAGGATGAAGAAGAGGGACCGTTTCTACCGATTGTGGGTGAAGCATTTAGGGAGTTTTACCAAAGTTAAGCCACATCCTTCTATTTTTGTACCATGAGCCAACAACAGCCAGAAGAGGATTTTGAAGAGGACGAGTTAGAATTATTCGAACGCCACCGCATTTTAGTTGATAAAGGACAATCCCTCTTGCGGATTGATAAATTTCTGACTGAAAAAATCGCCCACGTCACTCGGAACAAAGTCCAACAGGCAATAGAAAATGAAACGGTTTTGGTGAATGGTAAGCCGGTCAAGCCAAACTATAAAATCAAACCGCTAGATGATATTCAGGTATTCATGGACAAGCCTCGTAGAGATACGGAGGTGATCCCTGAAAATATACCACTGGATATTGTTTACGAAGATAAGTACCTCCTTTTGGTCAATAAGCCGCCGGGTATGGTGGTTCATCCAGCCCATGGTAATTGGAATGGCACACTAGCAAATGCCTTGGTGCACCACTTTCAGCATTTACCCGAGATGAAGGGAAATGAAGGACGGCCTGGTCTGGTGCATCGAATAGACAAAGACACCTCGGGACTGCTGGTGATAGCTAAGTCAGAGGATGCGATGACCCCACTGGCGGCGCAATTTTTTCACCACACGATTGAGAGGACTTATCTGGCTCTAATTTGGGGTGAGCCCGAGGCCGATTCTGGTACAGTGAGAGGTCATGTGGGAAGAAGCGCCAAAGACCGAAAAGTAATGGACGTATTTCCTGATGGCAGTCAGGGAAAACATGCAGTGACTCATTGGAAAGTCCTGCAGCGTCTCCGATATGTGTCGTTGATTCAATGTAATCTGGAGACAGGCCGTACCCATCAAATCAGGGCACATATGAAATTTATCAATCATCCCCTATTCAATGATGCCATGTATGGAGGAAATAAAATCCGAAAGGGGACACAGTTTCCCAAGTATAAATCCTTTGTTGATAACTGTTTCGATTTGATGCCTCGACAGGCCCTACACGCGATGAGTTTGGGCTTTATTCATCCCATTACAAAAGAAAAGTTGTATTTCGAAGCACCCTTACCAGAGGATTTTTCTGCAGTTTTAGAAAAATGGCAATCCTATGTAAAACATGAATGATTGTAATTAATCTAATGAAAACGTTAATTTTTAATTGATACGATAATTAAATATTCAATTTGATGAAAAAAACATAATCATGAATGATTTTATTGCCATTTTTTCAATCAGCTATTTGATTCTCTCCTATTATTTTTCAATTCGTCATAATTCAATCGATTTCCTTAAATAAACTGTAATTTTTTACAATAAACTTTGAAAAATTTGCAAAACAAGAGCTTTGCCCGCTATATTTGAATCAGCATTCAAGCTAAAAGTTCACACACATACTGTAGGATGTTGAAATTGGCAGACAAGCCCTCCTGTCTCGGGGGTGGAGATGCTGGGATAAAGCAATTAGCGAGCTCGTAATTTTGCCTAACTACTCCGTGGAGGTTCGAATCCTTCTCCTACAGCAGGTTATTTTGGGTTTATTGTTAATTGACTAAAACCATGGAATTTTATTCCGTGGTTTTTTTATTGCCTATTTTTTTTCAGAGGCAAATAAAATTTTATTTAGGATTAAAAAGCCCAAATTATCCCTCTTATTTTTTCAGTTTCGCACTTTGTTAACAATTTTATAATGAGTCCACCTAATTTTAGACTATAATTCTCAAAACGTCAATGAAATATCTTTTTTATTAAAAAAAATGTAAAAAAATAAAATAAAACTTGCAATAATTTTAATAAATCAATCAGTTTTCTACCTTTGGCATATCAAATATCTCAAACCTATTCAATCGATTTCGAAAAGCTCGTAAGAGCTTTTTGATTATCAGTGAGTTGGGAAGGCTGGAAAAGGTTCCAGCTCTGTCCTAATCCCAAAACCACACACACTGTAGGGTGTTGAAATTGGCAGACAAGCCCTCCTGTCTCGGGGGTGGGGACTCCAGAATAAAGCGTAATTCAAACCGGACTATTGCCTAACTGCCCCGTGGAGGTTCGAATCCTTCTCCTACAGCCTAAATCAAAAAGCAATGCAAAACGCATTGCTTTTTGTGTTTAAACCTAGTTTATCCTTTTGTGCGTATCTTTTCGGAGGTTTAGTCGCTTTTTTACTTATGTCTGTCGACAATCAGAAGAAACATAGCCATCATCCGCTCCGCAAGAAAATTCTTAGAGCTGTTCTCAAAGGGATTTTGGCAATTCTGTTGTTGGAATCAGTTGTCTATTTTGGTTCCAACTTGTTTTTGGCAGGAATTGCGAGGCAAAAACTCAATGAGTCTTCTGAGGGTGTTTATGAAATAGGATTTAACAGATTCAATTTATCTCTTCTTCGAAGAGGCTTTTTTTTGGATGGAATTGTCATGAAGCCTATCCATCCCGAAAACTCAAAAGTTGATCAATCTCTTTTCGAGTTTACCCTTGATGAAATTTCTTTTTCTGGACTTTGGTATGACTTTTCAGATAATGAATTTTCTGTTTCCAAAATTCATCTCGATAACCCCAACCTAAAACTGATCAACCGGGATTCAAGTAAGCCTGAATCTAATGATGGACCTTCGCGAGTTTCAGCTATTAAAATGCTGGAAAGTGAAATCCGAAAAAGTATAAGGCGTCTGAGCCTTCGGGGTTTTTATGTTCATTTGATCGAGATTGATCACGCTAACTTTTTTTTCTTCAATTTTTTGAGCAAAGGCGAACTCAGCGCAAAGAACACATCGATCAGGATTTTTGATTTAGACTGGACCACCTTCGAAAACTGGCCTACTCCATTTAATGCAAAAGGGATAGATTTTGATCTGGAACAAGCCACGTTTCCACTTCCTGATGGGGTACACACTATTGGATCAGATAGGGTTCATATCTCTTCTCTTGAAAAAACGGTTGAAATCCTTGGATTTACCTTGACACCTGATCTTGAAGAGCAAAGTAGATTCTATTATCAGCTGAATTTGGAGAGACTTCGGCTCGGCAATGCTGACTTGAACAAGGCTTTCATGACCTCTGAATTGGAAGCTGATGAGCTGATTATGGATCGACCCGTGATCAAGGTGATTAACTCTGATTTTGGACAAACAGACACGATCGCCTCAGGTGACCTGAATGACTTTATCAAAGGCAAACTCAAATCCATTTCTATCAAGGAGCTTTCGGTTAATGAGGGGCAATTTTTGAAAGAAAATAGGGGAGATTCAGTAAGGAACAGAATCGAACTGGATAACCTTGACTTTAAAATGGTCCGGTTTTATTTGGGAGCAGATGAAACTAGGAGGAAAGACCAATTCTTTTATGGGGAAGATGCCTCTATGCAAATCAAAAGAAGCAGACTTTTTCTTGGAGATGGTATCCACATATTAGAGGGTAACCAAGTCAGTGTTTCTTCATTTAAAAACGAATTGGTCATTAAAGACCTTAAAGTCTACCCCAATGTCGGATTGCTTAAGGTAAGTACTCCTAATAATTTGATCACAATCAGCTTACCAGAGCTTTCACTTTTAGATGTTGATCTGAAAAAGTTGTACCAAGCAGATTTTTTAGAAGTGGATCGCCTAGTCATTAACCAGCCGAGCATAGAGATTACGGAGCAATTGACAGCCAGAAAAGATACTTCTATACAGGAGCCGTTTGCCCAAGTAATTGCGGGGTTTTTAGATGGGGCAGCTATTCGAGATTTTCAGGTGATAGATGGAAAAGTTTTTTTCAACGACAACAATGGACAGCGCAGCAACAATATTGGATTTGAAAAATTCAGTTTGAAGCTAGATGAGTTGCGGGTGAACCCAGATCCTGTTCTTCCTATCCAGAAACAGTTTCTTATCCGAGATATTTTCTTGAGTCTAAATGAATACAAACTCAAATTGAAGGATAATCTGCACGTGATTTTTGCAGATCAGCTCACTATTGATTCCAAAAGAAAACTGCTTGAAGTAAAAGGATTATCCATCAGGCCTGAAAATCCGGATCAAATTCAGACGCTTTTGGATACCTATGGGAAAACTTATGCGGTTGATTTCTCTATCCCGCTATTTCAAGCAAGGGGATTGGATGTCAAGGAGGCATTTTTCAATCAGCGATTGATGATCGATGAAATGCTTCTTCCGAATCCGAGCTTTTTAATTTCCTCTTATAGGTCAAAGGAAAACAAAATCCCTGAAAACAGCCAAGCATCGGCCGAAGAGGTAAAGGATCTTCTGCTTGGTTATTTTGATGTGATACAAATCAACTCTATGGATTTATCCAAGACAAAAATCAAATATGAAAGTTTCGTAGAAAATAAACGCTCTAGGTTTGAGGAGGATGAACTATCGCTTAAACTAAGAAATTTCGCTCTTGGGAAAGAGGATAGTTTGATGGATAAGAAAACCCTGTTTTCCGATGAAGTGGATTTGATTTTTAACAATTACTCGTTTACACTTGCTGGGGGGAGATACATTGTTGAGACAGACTATCTGAATTACAATTCCAATACAAAAACCATTGTGTTTGAAGACCTTGTTTTGGCTCCTGCACCTGGAGTGAAAAGCAAATTGGCATTGGCACTTGCTCTTCCCAAGGTTCGCCTGGAAGGGGTCGATATCGAAGAGTTTATTTTTGAAAGCAACCTGAATCTTAAAAGGTTGGAAATCGATGAAGGAGAGGTTGAATTTGGAATTGACAGAGAGATTGAATCCTTACGAAAGACTCGTCCTATCAAAGATCCCTCTTCCCGAAAGACACTGGAAGTACTTAAAATTGATACAGTTAGTGTCTTAAATTCTCTGCTCAAACTGAATTATTTTGGATATAATCATAGTAATCAATCCATTAAAACAGGTTTCGATTTACTTATTTCTGATTTTTATCTGGATACGTTGAGTGTAGAGGCTGAGGATGTCACGGAAATGTATGGATCTGCTAATCTTGATCTGAAAAACTTTGTTTTTGCGCTACCTGATAGTGTGCACACGCTACAGTTTTCCAAAGTGAGATTTGGAGATAAAGTTGACGACCTTACTTTTTCAGATCTTTCTATTATTCCTAGAGATTACTTTGGGATCTCCGGTAATCCAGTAATTGAAGCCAAAATTGATCAGTTGTCAATCAGGAAGAATAAGATCCAGGAGATGTTAGACACTAAGCGGCTTGATCTAAGTCATATTCAGGTCCTTAACCCTGTCATTGATGTTTACTTGGATTCGACGGGTTTGATTTCAAAGAAATCCAAGTCAGCCCTTCAAAAAGAGGAGAAACTCGTTCAGTCAATTGTGTTGAACGGACTCAGTTTGGAAAATGCCGATTTGCAATTCCACAGAAAGGGGAAAGGGCCAATTTCAAACTTAAACTTCCCCAAATTGGATTTGAGGCTTACAGATCTAGGGGTTGATTTATTTTCACTCGGCCATTTGCCCCCGATAAATGAGCTGGTTAAAAAGCTTTCTAATTTTAGATTAGAGGATTATCAGATTTTCACATCAGATAGTTTGTATCGAACAAAGCTGGGTAGAATCAGCTTTGTTGAAGGAGATCTTTGGTTGGAAAATATTACCCGTAGTCCTGTTCCTGGTACTTACGCTTATTTGAGGAAATTTCCTTTTCAGAAGGATGCCATCAACGCTTACATAGATAGGGTACAGATAAGAGGGATTGATCCAGTGAGTTATTTTGAAAGTGGGTTGTTTAAGGCTGATGATATTATTTTCGAGGGGGCCAAGGTGGACCTGATGAGGGATAAGAGAATACCTATGGACTCCACTGCGTATAAATCGATGCCTCAGCATTTGATGGAACATGCCCTTGTAGATGCGGATGTTTTTTCAGTAAGGGTGAGAGACAGTCGAATTCGATATTTTGAAATTGCCAAAGATGGTACAATGCCGGGTATGATTTCGTTTGACTCGGTCAGGATGGACCTGGCTCCTTTTTTTCTTAGAAAGGAAGAAAGTAATTATCCTGTAGAAAAAGTCAGATTGGGGATTCAAGCAAAACTGATGAATAAAACGCCAATCTATGTTGATGGTGTTCTTTATTATAAGGAAAACTACCCCATGGATTTGAGCTTCGGATCCGGTGCTTTTGAATTTAGTGATGTTTCTGATTTTTTATCGAAGACTGTCTTTGTCAAAACACAAAGAGGCTATTCAGTAGGTGGTGAATGGGATTTTAGATTGGATGAAGAGGCAGCTTTAGGGAGTATGAAGTTTGCCTACAATGATTTAAAAATCGAGTTTTTAGACAGTCTCACCTTGGAATCGGGTAAAGGAAAGCTAAAAGCTTACAGTATAGGGGCAAATCTTTTGTTGAAACACGGGAATCCAAGGTCTTCGTCTAGCAGTATTCTTAAGAGTCAGATTTATATTAGACGAGATAAGCGAAAATTCATTTTTAATGCTTGGTGGAAGGCTACCCTCAGCGGGTTGAGGGGTACTGTTGGATTTGGTCAACCCAAAGTTCCAAAAGATGCACGTCTTAGAGAACATTGATAGTAAGAGGTTTTCTTAGTCAATTTGAGAGCTAGCGATCATTTTCTGATTCAGGAAAAGTGGTAAAAGCTAATTTTAAGGAGGTGAGAAAATAAAATGGACTAGCAACCTCAAGGCTAGTCCATTTTATTTCATTCAATATTCCGAATCTTACGCTAACCTTGAAGGATGATGGTTGAATTCTAAGATTGGATTTAAGGTTGCCATAAGGGCCTTTGCTCTATTTTTTGATGACTCGGAAAGATTCAGTTTTACCAGCCCAGTTGAGTGTGAGGATATACACTCCGGCAGCCTTAGTCTGCAAGTAAGAGCCAATTCTGCTACTCAATCTTTCTATGTCAGGGTCATTAAAATATTCAATCTGTCCTAACACACTGGATAAGGTTGCTGATACGTCTCCTTCAAGAAGTTCATCATCACTGATGAGTTCCAGTTTGAATCCTGCCCCGGAAGTTGGATTAGGATAAATGACCCATGAAGACGCTCCTGAAACAGGATCAACTTGGATGGCCCGAGTATCCGTGTAGAAGAAAGAGCCGCTCAAGTTAATTTGCTTCAGTCTATAGAATAGTGTTCCTCCGGCAGCTGGGATAGTTTTGTCATCAAATGCATACTCAGTCACCTTATCCGAATATCCTTTTCCGGAGACTTCACCAATTTTTTTCCAGTCCTTCACATTATTGATAGAACGCTCCACTTCGAAGTGAGAATTTTCCCATTCTTTGGTTACCGCCCAAGTGAGGTTACCCTCTCTATTAGCAGGATCATATTTAGCGTTGAAGTACAGGTATTCAAGGGGTAGGATTCTGAAATTGAAGTATGAAATATACACCACACCTTGGCCACCATTTCCTCCTCTTGTAGTACCTGCACCACCGCCTGATCCCGTATAAATTGTTCCGTTATTTCCTATTCCTTGATTTGAAGCATCACCACCAATTTTTATTCCACCGGCGAAGCCCCCTATTCCAATTCCATTTCCTGACACACTATTGAAATTATAACCAATGCCACCACCACCTGCACCATATCTGAATACAGTACTGCCTAGGGTAAAAGTTGCGCCATTTCCACCATATCCACCGTCAGATTGGCCAACTCCATTTCCTGAACCATTAAGCCCGATGCTACCAGCACCACCACCACCGCCACCAGCACGAGCGTGACTTGGATTATTACCTCTTCCCCCGTTTCCGCCATTATTCCCTTGACCAGAAGTGGATGAACCTCCAACACCTTCAGTGTTTGTTGCTGTTGAAGAATAAGCTCCGCCCCCACCTGAGGCTCCACTATTTCCATTTACACTATTAAATGAACCTCCACCTCCTCCTCCGATAGCGTTCATACTGATTACAATATTTCCGTTTGGATCAGGAATTGCGCCCGTTACTGTTGTGTTACCCCCATTGACTCCTTTGACATTTTCATTGGTGGATCCTGGGCCTCCTTGGCCAACTCTTATAT
>CALRRX020000021.1:0-13475 GCA_943370675.1 Reyranella massiliensis 521
AACCCTCAGAAGCGGTTGCAACGAGTTTGTTGTATTTTTTGAGCGTACCTTGTAGGCCTTCGATTGGCTTTGGGGACCAAGTCTTTTTGCGCTCTGCAAATTCCTCTTCTGTAACATTTACAGAGAGGATAAAATTATCCGCATCGATCGTGATGATATCACCATCTTTAAGGAGTCCTATCGGACCGCCACACCAAGCTTCAGGAGTCACGTGGCCCACTACAAACCCGTGTGTACCACCTGAAAATCTACCATCGGTGATCAAAGCAACATCCGAACCCAGGCCTGCACCAATAATCATAGAAGTAGGCTTTAGCATTTCAGGCATTCCAGGGGCACCTTTCGGACCTACATTTCGGATGACTACCACGTTACCGGCTTTCACTTTATGATCACGGATGGCATCATTGGCCTCAAGTTCCGAGTCAAACACGATAGCAGGACCTGTAAAGGCAGTTCCCTCTTTTCCGGTAATTTTGGATACTGCTCCTTCTGGAGCAAGATTACCTTTCAAGATGCAGAGGTGACCTTCCCTCTTGATTGGAGTCTCCAATGGATGGATCACATTGACCACAGATGGAACTATTGGATCTATGTTTTGAAGGTTTTCGGCAAGGGTCTTACCAGTCACGGTGATGCAGTCCCCATGCAAATACCCTTTATTGAGCATATATTTCAAAAAAGCAGGAAGTCCACCTTGTTCATATAAGTCCTCCATCATGAATTTGCCTGAAGGCTTAAAGTCACCGATAAGAGGAGTTTTGGCATTGATAGCCTTGAAGTCCTCAAGGGTAAATTCAACTCCTGCAGTCCGGGCAATGGCCAAAATGTGAAGTACTGCGTTGGTACTTCCTCCAAGAGCAACAACTACAGTTACTGCATTTTCAAGGCTTTTTCTGGTGACGATATCTTTTGGCTTGATGTCTTTTTCCAAAAGGATTCGCATATACTTATTTACATCCTGACATTCTTTTAATTTTTCAGCAGAGTTGGCAGGATTTGATGAGGAATAGGGAAGAGACATGCCCATCGCCTCGATGGCAGAAGACATCGTATTGGCAGTATACATTCCACCGCAGGCACCTTTACCGGGACATGCGTTGCGGATCACCCCATCGTAATCTTCGTCAGATATTGTTCCCTGGATTTTTTTTCCAAAGGCCTCAAAGGCCGATACTATATTGAGTTTTTCTCCTTTGTAGTTACCTGATGCGATAGTTCCCCCATAGACCATAATAGCGGGTCGGTTGATCCGTAGCATCCCCATTACTGCACCTGGCATATTCTTATCGCACCCCGCTACTGCCACACAGCCATCAAATGAATGCCCTAAAATGAAAGACTCAATCGAATCAGCGATGATGTCCCTAGACACTAGCGAATACCTCATTCCAAGGGTGCCCATAGAGGTACCATCAGAAATTCCAATGGTATTAAAAACCAAACCGGTCAGATCATATTCCTGAGAGGAAGCTTTGATCAGACCGGCAAAGTCGTTGAGGTGCATATTGCAGGGGTTGCTTTCATATCCGCAACTGGCTACCCCTACAAAGGGCTGTTTCATTTTTTTATCTGACATTCCTGTTGCATAAAGCATCGCCATTCCGGCTGGATGCTCGGGATTGTCACTGATTTCCCAACTGTACTTTTTCAGATTGTTCTGGGTCATAGGTTTAGAAAATAAAAAAGTGCCTCAGGTCAGTGAGGCACTTTAGATTTTATATACTGGGTTATAATGGTCTAGTGCCTCACTTCGAAAATCCGATGAGAATAATAATGCTTAGCAGGACGACCAATGGATACATAGCGCGGTTTGAGAGTATATGCTTCGATTTCGAATCACGTGACAATATTAAAACTCTATTCCGAGACTTACAATATTTAATTCTCTAATATTCAGATTAAACAGATAATAAAATTGGGTTTAAATATTTTTTTTAAAATTTAATTCCAATAATCTATAAAACTCAAAATCTATTTTTCAAAAACCGACCAAATATCAGCTAATTCCAAAATTTTGTATGGATTTCTAATTCTTTCAAATTTTTAAACATTTCTTGAGCTTTTATTTAAGAAAAAAAATGATATGCTGTCAAAAATCTAAAATTCCACCCAAAGATTAGCAATAATTCAAATCAGACCAAGTGTACTCATCTGAGAAGTTTTGCTTTACTTTTGTCAAAACAGCCTTTTCTTATGATCAGCTTTCCTAACGCCAAAATCAACCTAGGACTACACATCACCTCTAAAAGAAAAGACGGTTACCACGAAATCGAAACCTGCATGGTTCCTATTCCTTTGTTCGATGCACTGGAAATGATTTTGGATAAAAAATCAAGCTGGAACTCCTCAGGATTGAACATACCAGGAGAAGCAAAAGATAATCTCATTCTAAAAGCAGAGAAATTACTGAAAAAGGATTTCCCCGGACTTCCCAACCTCTCCATCCATCTGCACAAAAATATCCCCATGGGGGCCGGTTTAGGCGGTGGTTCGGCAGACGGTGCATTTGCGCTAAAGCTGATGAATAACCTTTTTGATCTGCATTTGGATGATTTCTTCTTGGAGGAATATGCCGCGGAACTCGGAAGTGATTGCCCCTTTTTCATCGAAAACACCCCAAAAATCGCCCGAGGAAGAGGAGAAATTCTGGAATCAATTGATCTATCTCTAAAAGGAAGTTACCTGATCCTGATCAATCCTGGCATCCACGTTGGCACCAAAGAAGCCTACGCCGGTGTGACACCTGCCCCGCCTAAAGTAACGCTGGAAGAGGTATTGGCTGACCGAAGCAGATGGAAAGCCGAATTGGTAAATGACTTCGAGGCAAGCATTTTCAAAAACCATCCTCCCATCGCTGCCATCAAAGAAAAAATGTATTCGGCAGGGGCATATTATGCAGCCATGTCCGGATCGGGATCAAGTGTGTTTGGATTGTTTGAGAAGAAACCTGAAAACCTGACTTGGCAAGAAGATTACTTTGTCTTTGAAGGAGCGCTCTGATCAATTGATGACGCTTACTGCTTTTTTCCTCTTATTCCAGTAATTGATCACTGGATAAATTAGTACCGAAATCAAAATAATCAAGGTGCCCAAGTAAAACTGAGGGGTCATTTTTTCCTTTTCTCCAAAGATCAACACTGCGAGTAAAATCCCATAGACGGGCTCCAAATTGATTGTGAGATTAATCGTGAAAACCGAAACACGTTTCATCAGCTCCACTGACACCGAAAATGCATAGACAGTGCATATTCCTGACAAGATCAACATCCACAACCAATCTAGACCCTTCCAAGCCCATTGAATTGGAGCGCCCTCATTCAAAAATTCAGAATAAATCGGCATAAACAGCAAAGCAAATAGGCTGGCAGCCGCCATTTCGTATAAGGTAATCTGATAAGGAGTATGGCGGAAGGTCAGCCTGGCGTTGAAAACAGAAAATAAAGCACTCAAAAAGGCAGAAAGTAAGGCCAAAGAAAGTCCGAGCCAGTAGCCACTTTCAAACTGGAAAATCACCACTAAACCGGAAATTACGAGTAGACCCAGTGCCACTTCGTACCATTTGATTTTCGTCCTATTGATGATTGGATCCACAAATGCCGTCCAAAGCGAGGTTGTCGCCATACCTGCCAGACAAACCGAAGCAGTGGACACTTTTGCAGACCAAAAGAAAAAAATCCAGTGAAGGGAAATCAAAATGCCTACTCCCACAATTTTGATCAACTGCGGTGTCGGCACCAGCATACTTTCCTTCCTCCAAACCATCAAAATAGCCACTCCCAAGGAAGCAAGTAAGGTTCGGTAAAATACCAGTTCTAAGGCCGGCAAACTGATCAATAATCCCAAAATGGAAGTAATGCCCCAAATCAAGACAATGAAATGGAGCAACAAGTAATCTTTAATCGATCCTGTCTGCATCTATCGAGGGACTGTTTTGTAAAGAACCAACCCAGTGACTGCAAAAATGATATTGGGAAGCCAAACTGCAAAAATGGGAAATTGGGTTCCTGCTTCTGCGAATGTCCTCGAAAGAATGAAAAGTAAGATGTATACGAAAGCCAAGAAAAATCCCAGGGCAATCTGAAAGCCTGAGCCACCACGGGTCTTCCTTGCAGACATAATTACTCCGATAAAAGTGAGAATAATGGCTGCAAAAGGAGACATAAATCGTACATATCGCTCAATCCGATAATAGCTCACATTGTCCGCCCCGCGTTCCTCAAGAATTTTGATCTGACGACTCAGTTCGGGGAGCTTGAGTGTTTCGTGATGATTTTCGGGTAAGTCAAAATCAGATGGAGAAATGGATAGTACTGTATCCATTTCACTACCCACGGTGTAGTCCTCGCCATTTTCTTTCAAGACCCTCAACCTCCAATTTTCAAGTCTCCAGACATTCTTGGTGGTATCCCATTGGATTCGATCAGAGGACAGTTTGGACAAAAGCTTCCCATCCCGTATTTCCTCCAAGGTGAAATCATATCCTGTGAGCCCGCTTTGGTAAAATCTACTGATGTAGGCATACGCATCGGGACCGACTTTGATGTGGATATTGGGATCCGAAGATGCCTTCCCTTTTTCCAAATAGCGAATCCGAAATTCACTCACTCCCGCAGTAGCCACAGGTAATACCCAGCCATTCAACAAAAAACTGATTGAGCCAATCATGGCTGCCGCAAAAAGAAAAGGTCGAAGCATCCTCACAAAACTAACACCCGAGCTAAGTATGGCCACAATTTCTGTTCGTCCGGCCATTTTGGAGGTAATGAAAATAACTGCGATAAATACGGTAATCGGGGTCAGCAGATTATTCAGATACAACCCATAATTCCCCATGTACTTGAGGATATCGCTGGCAGGTACTTGGTTACGGATGTAGGTGTCGTTTTTCTCGGTAAAATCCAAAACCAACACAATAAGAATCAGCATGAGGACCACAAAAAAGTAGGTCTTCAAAAATTCCTTAATGATCAGTTTGTCTAGGATTTTCATGCTCAGAGTCGGGTACTAACTTTTTTGACCATTTGCTCC
The DNA here is from genome assembly GCA_943370675.1 of Reyranella massiliensis 521. Lineage (GTDB taxonomy): Bacteria > Bacteroidota > Bacteroidia > Cytophagales > Cyclobacteriaceae > Algoriphagus. The sequence continues at coordinate 5,032 of CALRRX020000021.1, forward strand.
TTCCAAACGGCAAAATCCCCTGACTGGATATGTTCGCGAGCTTGCCCCACGAGCCATAGGTAAAACGCCAAGTTATGAATACTGGCAATCTGAGCAGCCAGAATTTCTTTGGAGACGGTCAGATGTCTCAGATAAGCTTTGGAATAAAAGGAACTGGCATAATTGCCGATGGCAGGATCGATCGGGCTAAAATCATCCTTCCACTTTTCGTTTCGGATATTGATGATTCCTTCAGACGTGAACAACATTCCATTACGTGCATTTCGGGTTGGCATCACACAATCAAACATGTCCACACCCAAGGCAATGCACTCTAGAATATTTGCAGGGGTACCTACTCCCATGAGGTAGCGGGGCTTGTCTGCTGGCAAGATGTCTGTGACCATTTCGGTCATTTCATACATCATTTCAGCAGGTTCCCCCACCGAAAGCCCACCGATCGCATTGCCTTCTCTGCCTTGGTCAGCGATGAATTGGGCGCTTTGCTTTCGCAAATCTTTATAAACCGAACCTTGGACAATCGGGAAAAGCGTCTGACTGTAGCCATATTTTCCCTCAGTAGAATCGAAGCGATTGATACATCGGGTGAGCCAACGATGGGTCATTTCCATCGACTTTCTGGCATAGCCGTATTCGCAGGGATAAGGAGTACATTCATCGAATGCCATGATAATGTCAGCTCCGATCGTACGCTGGATATCCATGACTCTCTCTGGCGTAAAGACATGCTTAGAGCCATCAATATGAGACTTGAAGGTCACTCCTTCTTCATTTATTTTTCGCGTACCTGCTAGAGAAAAAACCTGATACCCTCCTGAATCAGTCAAAATCGGCCGATCCCAGCCATTGAATTGATGAAGACCTCCCGCTTTTTCAAGAATGTCAAGTCCAGGCCTGAGGTAAAGGTGATAGGTATTGCCAAGAATGATCTGAGCTTTTATATCCTCCTTCAATTCTCGCTGATGAACAGCCTTGACCGTAGCGGCAGTACCTACAGGCATAAAAATAGGAGTTTGAATCACTCCGTGGTCGGTAGTCAGTGTACCCGTGCGAGCACTGGTTATGGAATCTTTTTTCTCTAAAGTAAACTTCATTACTGGATGTAGCGGAGCTATAGTGTTGAACTACAATCCGCATGGTTTAGCCTGCAAAAATATCCACTTATTCTTAAATGACTTGCTGAAATTGATTTTATATTTGCCCGACAAAATCGACCTATGGGCCTATTTTTACTTTGGTTTTTCTTTGGCATCGGACTTATCATTCAGGGGATTTATCTTCTGATGATCTTTGGACGGACAGCCTGGTTTAAATCCTCTTCCAAGTCTTCCAATACACAACAACCTGAAGAGGGAGTGACAGTGCTAGTGGCTGCCCATAATGAATTTCAAAACCTTAAAATTCTGATTCCGAAACTGTTCGAACAGGACTACCCGAAATATGACGTAATGATAGTCAATGATCGGAGCACAGATCGAACCAAACGATTGCTTGAAGAAATGATGGCAATCTATCCTAAACTCAGGTCTGTCACCATCAAATACACTCCCAACCACGTCACTCCCAAAAAATTTGCGATGACACTTGGTATCAAAGTGGCCAAAAATGACGTCATACTTCTGACCGATGCGGATTGTGTTCCTAATTCGGATCAGTGGATCAGAAAGATGACAGCACCTGTGAGACTAGAAGATAAAACTTTTGCCATTGGCTACTCAGGATATCAGGAAAAACCGAGTCAACTCAATCGTTGGATTCAGTTTGAAACTATTTTGACGGCCTTATTTTACCTTTCTTTTGGATTGTGGAAGGATCCTTTCATGGGAATCGGAAGGAACTTGTGCTACCGCAAGAGCTTTTTTATGGGGGTAAAGGCATTTAAAGGCATTTGGCATTTAGAAGGCGGAGATGATGATCTTTTTGTGAATAATTACGCCACCGGAAAAAACTCCACCGTTGTCATCGACCCACAAGCTACCACCACTTCCATTCCTAAAGAGACTTGGAAGGAATACCTTGTACAGAAAAAACGACACCTGCACGCCGGAAAGTACTATAGAAGTGAGGACAAACGAAAGATTGGACTTTACTCGATTTCGCATGCGATCTTTTGGATTGGAGGAATAGGATTGTTGATTTACTTCGGAATAGGTCTTCAATGGGAACATTTTTTGGCTGTTTTAGGTATTATCCTTTTAAGATCTGTTTTCGTGGTGAGCATATTCAAATCCGCTGCAAAAACCGTTCAGGGAAAAGCTCCTAAAATGAATCCTATCCTGAATGACCTCTTTTACTTAGGTTATTTTTGGGTTTTGGGCTCAGTATCCTATCAGTCAAAAGACATCCAATGGAAGTAAACGAACGAGGTTTTTCTAATAAGGCGCTGGAAGACTTTGTCTTAATCGACAAAGCTGTCTTGGAAAAAGACCAATCTGCCTACGCCACGCTGATGAAGCGGTACAAAAAGGCTGTTTATTTCATGATCCTCAAAATGATCCGCGATGCAGATGATGCGGAAGATTTGACCATGGAGGCATTTGCAAAGGCCTTTCGTAATCTCGAACGATTCAAAAAAGACTATACTTTTTCCACTTGGCTTTTCCGAATTGCCACAAACAATACCATTGATTTTATCCGAAAGAAAAAGCTTAAAACCATGAGCTTGAATAATACCCTTTCAGATGACAGTGGCAACTCTGTCAATATCGACGTGGAAGACGATGACAATAATCCTCAGGATGAATTCATCAAATCCCAACGAATCGAAATGGTGCGCTTCTTCGTGGACAAGCTACCCGCCAAATACCGTAAACTGGTTCAGTTGAGGTACTTTGATGAGCTTTCTTATGAAGAAATCGCCCAAGAACTTGACAAACCACTTGGGACAGTGAAGGCACAACTTCACCGGTCCCGAGAGCTACTATTTGAGATAGCCTCCGGCAAAGAAAACCACATCTGATGAACTCCGGCACCTCATTGATTTTATCCTACTTTCCTGAACTCACAGAGAAGCAAATCGAGCAATTTGACCGGTTGCAAGAATTGTATGAAGACTGGAATTCTAAAATCAATGTGATTAGCCGCAAAGACATGGAACAGTTTTACGTACACCATGTCTTACATTCTTTGGGAATTGCCAAGGTGATGGGCTTTCAGCCCGGTACAAAAGTACTGGACATTGGCACTGGAGGCGGTTTTCCGGGTATCCCTTTGGCCATCCTTTTTCCTGATACACACTTCCACTTGGTAGACTCCATAGGAAAAAAAATCACCGTAGTAAAAGAAGTGGCCAAAGCTCTCAAGCTGAGCAATGTAGAGGCGCAGCAAGCTCGGGCTGAAACTCTGGTGAGAAAATATGACTTTGTAATCAGCCGCGCTGTGACTCGTATGATCAATTTTTATCCTTGGGTCAAAGGAAAAATCAAACGAGAGGACTTCAATGAATTCCAAAACGGGATTCTTTATCTGAAAGGAGGAGAGGTCGACGAAGAAATGGAAGAACTGGACAAATCTTATGTCACCTATCACTTGAGCGACTACTTCAAGGAGGATTTTTTTGAGACAAAAAAGGTAGTCTACATGCCTTGGGAAGATAAAAGGTAAATTTACGCTTTAAGTTTCTGTCTTATAAAATCCGGGCTACTTCAAGGTCCGACGGCTAAGCTGTGGAGTAGAGAGTGATTCACTTTCCTCACCTACAGGTTTTTTGAATTTCAATCGATTGGATTCCAAAACTAGCCGCTGTTAAATCTTTTCGTAAACATATTTTAACAAAATAGTCTTTCTATTTTAGAAAAATAATCACTAAACTAGCAGTATTGAAATGCTCCTCAGTCTTGTGATTGGGTGATTCCCGATTTTTATCGCCATCACTCAGATTCAATGAATTTTTGATAGGATCAAAAATGGAACTAATCAAAGAAGAAAGGGAAATCTACTTCTAGGCATTAGGGAAAATGGCTCAAAAAAGATCAAGGTCAATAAAGGCTTATAACATTAAAGTAGACTCATTTTCTACTTTAACCGAGTAAAAAGACGATTCATTAATCCTTTACAGATCGTCGACCATTTAGATTTCTACTTTCAAAAGCCGACTAACGATGATTTTATTTATAGTTGGAAATACTAAAAGATTAAATTTTAAATTGAAAAAAATGAGATTTCTACTTTCATTCCTTCTTTTGCTTGTCCTCACTTTTACTTCGCAAGCCCAGTCCAAACTTACTATTCGGGGTACGGTGAAAGACACCACTAACCTACCGCTCGACTACACTTCAGTCCTTCTTCTTAGCCCAAAAGACTCCGCTTTGGTAGCCTATACTTTGACAAATAAAGCTGGTGAATACCTATTCAAAAATGTAGATCGGCAACCACTGCTTATCAAAGCCACTTACATGGGCTATATACCTTTCCAAAAAGAACTGGTACTGCCTGATTCCGATGAGCTGGAAGTGGAGCAAATTCAGTTAACTCCCATCCTACAGGAACTTTACGAGGTGGTCGTAAAAGCCGCCAAAGCACCTTTAATGATGCGCGGAGACACACTTGAGTATGATGCCAGCAAATTCAAAGTGCCACCCGGAGCGACCCTCGAAGACCTACTTCGCAAACTTCCAGGGATGCAAATTGATGCTGATGGAAATATTGTTGCCCAAGGCCAACGAGTCCAGAAAGTAACGGTCGACGGAAGGCGATTCTTTGGTGGAAATACGAAAATGGCCACTCAAAACCTGAATGCAGAATCCATCAGCAAGCTTCAGCTGTATGATGACAAATCAGAGCAATCCAAACTCACCGGTGTTGATGATGGTGTAAAAGAAAAAACCTTGAACGTAGAGCTGAAAGATGAAGCTAAAAAAGGAGGCTTTGGGAAGATTACAGCAGCAGGGGGGACAGATGGTAGATGGTCTTCTAATGCTTCCTACAATAAGTTTGATAAAGTAAACCAGTTTTCAATCATCGGCTATGGCAATAATGTCAATGAATCCGGCTTGAGCTGGGATGACCTGCAGGAGTTTCGTGGTAGCGGCGCATTCCAATTTGGCGACACAGGAGATTTCGGTTTCAATTCCAATGGAGGAATGATGATTATCTCTTTTTCGGGAGGAGACAGCGAGGATTCCTTCGAAATCCCGTTCAACAACCTTAGTTCAGGCTTCTCTAATAATCAGGCTATTGGTGTCAATTATAACCGACTCAAGGACAAAAAGGATTTCAGTGGTAATTACTTCTTTAGCCGTAGCGACCAAACAGTAGAAAGCTTCAACAGCAGAACAAACTTCCTTCAAGACAATTTAGCTTTTACTTCCTCTGATCAAAGTTTACAAAACAATATGGTGGGGCACCACCGAGCTAACATTCGATTTCAAAACGAGCTAGATAGCGCAAACACGATCACCATCAATGCAAAAGGAAGGCTAAGCTCCCTCAGTACCTCATTGACAAGCTTACAGGAGCTTATTCGCAGTAACACGGAGCAAAGCCAAATGGAGCGAAATAATCGATCAGATAGATGGTCCGGCTCCTTTCAAGGCACGGCAATCTTCCGGCATAAATTCGACAAAAGCGGTAGAAACTTTGCTGCTAGCCTCAGCAATACCTATAGTAATTCCGACCAAGATGGGATACAAAAATCTGTAGTAGATCTAGTCAACTCAACCGATCCTAATAGTTTTTTCAGGAATTTGGACCAATTGAACCAATCGCTCAATAGCTCCAACACGATCAAGTCAAGCTTGCTTTTTGTAGAGCCGGTGAATAAGGTGCTCTTTTGGGAGTCATTTTACAATTTCAGCCAATCAACCAGCGAAATAAATCGGCGGGTATTCGATGTGGAGACGAGTGATGTGCTCCAGTTGAACCCAGAACTCAGTAGATTTTTTGACAACACGATCACCTACAACAGGGTGGGTTCAAGTGTCAGGTATGCTAACAAGGGCTCAAATCTGAGTATTGGTTTGGCTGCCTCCAACTTTAATCTGAACGGGGGATTTTCGGTAGAAAAAAACAGTCAGATTCTAGGTACAGTAAATAAAAACTACCTGAACCTCACCCCTAATTTGTCTTACTGGAAAACGATGAAGGGAAACAAGCGGCTCAATGCAGGCTATGCGATGGGAGTCGCTCCTCCCAATATCTCCGATCTACAGCCCTACAAAGACATTTCCAATCCGCTCTATATCCGAGAAGGCAATCCTGATTTGCAGCCTGAGGTAACCCACTCTCTCAATGCCAGCTTCAATGTGTATGATCCTGCTACATTTATAAATTTCTATTTGTCACTGAACTCCACTCTCTACCAAAGCCAGGTAGTTCAAAACCAAACCATAGACCCAGAAACTTTTGTCACCACCTTTAAATCAGGAAATGTTTCCGGAGGACAGCGGTACAATTCGTATTTAGGATTTGGATTTCCAATCGTCAAAACGAAAATGAATGCGTTTATCTCTGCCAATCCATCCTATTCCAGAAGTCTAGCTCTCATCAATTCTCTGGAGACTGAGACAAATACATTGAGCCAAAACGTAGGGGCTAATTTGGATCTGACCCCGACAGAATGGCTAAGCATATATGCTGGTTCATCCTTTCGCCTTAGTAAAACCAAGTACGAGCAGAATCCTTCCCAAAACCAAGACATCATTAACTTGAGTGCCTATACAAACATCAACATCAAGCTTCCCAAAGCGTTCTACTTTGACATGAAATTCAACTACAACCGATTTAAAAACGAGAGTTTTGGATTTAATCAGGAAGTCCCTATTCTGAATGCATTTGTCTATAAGCTTCTTGGCGAGGCTAAAAAATGGGAAGTCAGGCTCTCTGCCTATGACATTTTCAAGCAAAATGAAACGATCAGCCAGTTTGCTGGACAAAACTTCGTTTCTAATGGAAGAATCGAAACCTTGTCAAGGTATTTCCTACTCGGTGTGACTTACAACATGCGAGGAGTAGAAGTGAAAAATGACAGATAATCTAACACAACAGCCAAGCTCTACAACAATGAAATTAAAGCATCTAATCGCCCTAGCGCTGATATTGATCACCTCAGGACTTAAAGCTCAAAATATCGTGGGAGAGGTAGAATATCGCTACAAGATTTTCTACGATAAAATCTACTCCAGTCTACCTCATCTTACCCAACAGGAACGAGATCGAATTTTACTAACCTGGGGCAATCCTGATGGCTACAGCACCCGGATGAAACTTCAGTTTTCACCTGAAAAAAGTCTATATACCTATGGCGAACCCTATGAAGTGCGTAGCTACTCTTGGCAAATAGAAGACTATTTCATTGAAAACAATCTTGTAGACCAGACCTATCTGAAATTCATGGATCAAATGGGCAAAACCTACCTAGTCCGTGACAGCCTTAATGCGCCTAAATGGAGGGTCATGAATGAAATCCGAGATATTCTTGGGCACATGTGTATGAAAGCCGTGAGTGAGGACCCCATCAAAGGCCAAAAGATCACCGCTTGGTTTGCCGCAGATATTCCAGTTCCTACGGGACCAGAAGAGCTATTCGGCCTGCCCGGTTTAATTTTAGCCTATGACATCAATGACGGCATGCTTATCGTTGAAGCTGAAAAAATTGCTTTTGGAGAACCCAAAGAACCTATCACTCTTCCCAAAAAAATGAAAGGCAGAGAAGTCACAGGCTCTGAATATCAAGACCTAGTCAAGAAATTTATCCAGAATTCCATCGATAGCAAGCAAGCTTGGATGTGGGAAATAAGGTATTGATAAGCCATAAAATCCCAGCAAGAATGGAAGAAGGAAATTAACTAGCAGGGAGCAACTATGAATTTAGATTGATTTCCTTTTCCAAATTGAATGTTTTACTTGGCCTAGGTTCCGATGATTATTGGAATCTACCCCCAACATCACGTCTCTAAAATCTGTACAATTTCAAAATAAAGCTTGTACAATTTCAAAGTTGAAATTCAATTATAGTCTGATTTTCAATTAATTATGGTCAAATAAAAGAGGCTCAGGTTCTTAGATTTTATTTGCGACAATTCCCGCCAATCAATTTTTTGCTTAGGCATAATACCCTAATTTGAAGCCTCATTTCCCCACCAAGTATGTATATCATTTTTGATACCGAGACCACCGGTTTGCCCCGGGATTACAATGCCCCCATGTCCGATGTGGATAATTGGCCCAGGCTGGTTCAGATCGCATGGCAGCTGCATGATGCCCGAGGCAAGCTCCTTTCCAACCACAATTATATCATCCGACCCGAGGGATTTACCATTCCTTACAATGCCGAAAAAGTACACGGTATCTCCACAAAGCGAGCCTTGGCTGAGGGCCATGACCTGAAAGAGATCCTGCAAATTTTCCGTGAGGATGTGATTCAAGCCAAATTCCTCGTGGGTCACAACATCGGATTTGATATCAATGTGGTGGGTTCGGAATACATCCGTGCGGAGCTGGTGATG
>CALRRX020000022.1:0-13338 GCA_943370675.1 Reyranella massiliensis 521
TTTAGCAACCAAAAAAGGCCTCATGGCCCACAATACCTTATAAAGTGACTCAAGACAACTACAAATTCGAGCGAAAAGAACTTGAACTGAAAGCCTTGCTGGAGATTACTCAGGCGATCAATGAGAATCAGCCTGAGACGGTTTTGGTCAATATTTTCAAGTTTACCTGTTTGGTCCATTTGGAGATCAAGGCGCTCATTTTGTATGTGTCCAAAGATGGAAACTACGAAAGGAGAATTTCCCATGGAGTAAAAGCCAAGACCCCAGCTGTTTTGCCGGCCTCATGGGTGGTGGATGATAAAGATTCGGGCAAGCTGTCCATTCAGCTCAATGAAGGATATTCCTTCGAAGAGTTGGAAACCTACCTTCCAGTCTACCACAAAGATCAGATGCTTGCGATTCTTTTTCTGAAAAGGAAATCTATGCAGGTTGAGCTTGATCTTGATTTTACCCAAGCTTTAGCCAACATTCTGGTGGTGGCTTTGGAAAACAAGCGTTTTGCCAGAAGGCAGCTTGAGCAGGAGGTGCTCAAAAGAGAAGTTGAAATTGCCTCTCAAGTCCAGCATATGCTTTTCCCTGCTTCATTACCCGATTCGGATCGTCTTAAGGCTAAAGTGACCTATGTGCCGCATAGTATGGTAGGAGGGGACTACTACGACCTGATTCAAAAGACAAAGGATAAAGTCTATTTCTGTATCGCAGATGTATCAGGCAAAGGTATTTCTGCCGCCCTATTGATGTCCAATTTTCAAGCAGCCTTGAGGACCTTGCTTCGAAGTAATGCTGATTTTGAGACCATGGTCAGACAGCTGAATTACACGCTATTTGACAATACGAAAGGAGAGCGATTTATCACTTTTTTCCTAGGCGAATTTGATTTTCAGACGCGCCATCTTCGCTTTGTCAATGCTGGACACAATCCTCCCATTTTGTGTAGGGAGGAAGTAGGTCAGTCCGAGCTTTTGGAAGCCGGGACGACTATTTTGGGGGCTTTTGAGGAGTTGCCCTTTTTGGAAATCGGGAAAAGAGAAAATCTGCAAAATTTCACCATTCATCTGTACACCGATGGACTAACAGAGTCCATGAATCCAGAGGAAGAAGAGTTTGGTGAAGATCGGTTTAGGGCCTTTGTCGATGATCACTCGGGTATAAATCCGGAAGATTTTCATCTGGAATTTTTGAAATTGATGGGTGAGTTTTCGGATAATGTGCCCTTGAGGGATGATTTGACCTTACTAAGTCTAAGGTTTGACTGACAGATGAAGCCACATCGGGTTCCAGGGTGGGTGCAACGCTTATTCCCTCAAAGAAAATGGGAGGGAATTGTGGAAAATAAACAGGTCTATTTGACTTTTGATGATGGTCCCGTACCGGGGATCACCGATTTTGTGTTGGACGAATTGGCTAAAAGAGGTCAGCAGGCTACTTTTTTCATGGTCGGAGACAATGTGAGAAAGCATGCCTCGCTTGCACAGGAAGTGTTACAAGCCGGTCATCAGATAGGGAACCATACCTATAATCATTTGCATGGATTGAAGACTTCTTCAAAAGCGTATTTGGAAAATGTCAACTTGTGCGATCAGATTTTTGAAGAAAAGTTGGGGGTAAGTACCCCACTATTTCGACCTCCCTACGGGATGATGAGTCCTTGGCAAGCAGGAATCCTTCAAAAGGAAAAAGAAATCGTGATGTGGACTCTGTTAACCGGAGATTATGACCGGTCTGTTTCTCCTCAAGTGGTGCTGAATGATTCCAGAAAAATGACCTCTGAACGCAGCATCATCGTCTTTCACGATCAGCAAAAAACCGATGGACATCTTCAGAAGATTCTTCCTGAGTACCTTGACTTTTTGGTAGGTGAGGGATTTATGACTGGGGTTCTATGAGTTGGATTTGGCTTTTTCTTCCTGCTCTACTCGTTATTCAGTACCTAATGCTGTTGGTTTTTGCAAAGAAAAACTGGAAGGATCATCGCATAGAATCACAAGGATCTTTGCCAAGTGTGTCGATTCTTATTGCAGTAAGGAATGAGGAAAAAGATTTGCCAAGGCTATTAGAAAGTTTGGAACGTTTGGATTATCCCTCAGAAAAACTGGAGATTTTGATTGCCGATGATCAAAGTGAGGACAGGACGCCAGAGCTTCTTCGTACTTGGGCTGCCCTTTCTCAAAACCGAAAAATCATCACCATTTTACCTTCACAGACTGGACTTTTTCATCTGAACGGAAAAGCCAATGCCCTTTCAATTCTGGCTAAGCAAGCCAAAGGAGACTTTTTTTTCTTTACGGACGCTGATTGTGAGGTGCCTTCTACGTGGATCAGAGAAGGAGTATCCTGTTTTGGTCAAGGGGTTGGCTTGGTGATTGGGATTACCCAAGTGAGAAGCGGGAACCTATTTGAAGCGATGCAGGAGTTGGATTGGTGGAATACACTTGGCATCGTCAAAGTAGTGACTGATTTAGGTTTTTCGACCACGGGACTTGGAAACAATATGACCATCAGCAGGGATGCTTATTTTAAATGTGGAGGGTTTGAATCGATTCCTTTTTCGCTGACCGAGGATTTAGAAATTTCGCGAGCGGTGACAAAGTCCGGCTTTCGGCAGGTCCACCAAGTCAGTCCTCGGATGTTGGTCACCACCAAAGCTGAAGCCACATGGAAAGATCTCTTGCAGCAGCGAAAACGCTGGATGAATGGCGTGATGTCTCTTTCCATAGGCTGGAAAATTCTGTTGGGGCTTCAGTTTTTGTTTTTTCCATTTATCGGGATTTTGATAGTCCAGATTCCTTCCCTAGGACTTGGACTTTGGGTAGTAAAAGTTCTTTTTCAAAGTCTTTTTTTGAAGGAAATTGCAGCGTATTCCAATCAGAGATTGAAGGTTTCGATGAGGCTTTTCTTTGATTTTTACCAGATTTTGGCCCTTTCCCTGACTATTCTTTATTACTTTTGGCCTGTCCAAACCCAATGGAAAGCCAGAAAATACCCATGAATCTGATCGATACCCACGCCCATATTTACTCTACCAAGTTTGACTCAGACAGAGATCAGGTGATAGAAGAAATCAAGGCTGCCGGGGTGACAAGAATCTACATGCCCAATGTGGATGTAGAAACGATCGAGAGAATGCTTGACTGCGAAAGCAGGTATGGAGACCTATGTATCCCAATGATGGGATTGCACCCTTGTGATGTCAAGGAGGATTTTGAGCTGCAGTTGAAGGTAATGGAAGATTGGCTGAATAAAAGAGAATTTGCCGCTGTCGGAGAAATCGGAACAGACCTCTACTGGGACAAATCCACTTTTGAGATTCAGAAAGAAGCCTTGCAAATCCAGGTGGGATGGGCAAAAGAAAAAGAACTTCCTATCGTACTTCATTGCCGAGAGTCTATAGATCAGACAATTGAATTGATCGAAAAAGCTCATGATGGGAAGTTGAGAGGAATCTTTCATTGTTTCACAGGTTCACTCGATCAGGCAAATCGAATCATTGAGATGGGCTTTTTATTAGGAATAGGAGGCGTAGCGACTTATAAGAATGGAGGATTGGATCAAGTGATTCCTTATATTGGTTTAGAGAATTTGGTTTTGGAGACAGATGCACCTTATTTGGCTCCTGTACCTCATAGAGGAAAGCGAAATACGCCTGCCTATTTACCGGAGATTGCTAAACGAGTTGGGGATTTGAAGGGAACTTCGTTGGAAAAAATCGCAGAGATCACTTCTGCCAATGCACTCAATTTATTTAAGGAGATCAGCAGATGAATTATAAAATTGTAAGATTAAACACAGGTCTCAAAACCAGCAAATCCACCTCAGTGCTGATCATTTACACTGGAGGTACGTTGGGGATGGCTTATGATGATTCCGGTGCGCTGGTTCCCTTCAATTTTGGTCAGATTCTGGAAAAAATTCCAATTCTGTCCAATATGAATATCGCGATTACCGTGATTTCATTTCCTGAGCCTATTGACTCTTCTAATGTGACCATGCGTCACTGGAAAGATATGGCTTATATTATCTATGAAAACTATGACAGTTACGATGGGTTTGTCGTACTTCACGGTACAGATACCATGGCTTATTCCGCTTCCATGCTTAGCTATATGCTCAATGGCCTGAATAAGCCAGTGATTTTTACTGGAGCCCAATTGCCTATATCTGCGATGCGGTCAGACGCAAGAGAAAATCTGATGACTTCACTGGAAATCGCCACAGCAAAAATCAATGGAAGGCCTATCGTCCCTGAGGTTTGCATTTTTTTCAACCACATGTTATTGAGGGGAAATAGATCCAAGAAGGTCCAAAGTATTCATTTTGATGCTTTTGAATCTGAGAATTACCCGATTCTGGCAGAGGCAGGGATCGTAATTGATTACAATACCAATGCGATTCGTCCCTACGAGCCTAATCGTAAGCTCATTAATCTAAATAGTCTGGATAACAGGGTGATGATTTTAAAGCTTTTCCCTGGAATTACAGACAAGATCATGGACGCTTGTTTTGCAATTGAAGGATTACGTGGTGTGGTATTAGAGACTTATGGGTCTGGAAATAGTCCATCGGAAGCTTGGTTTATGAAATCCCTGGAAAAAGCAATAAAAAAAGGGTTGATCATACTCAATGTCTCCCAGTGTAACGGTGGTCGGGTGATCCAAGGAAGATACGAAACCAGTAAGGAACTACTGGCAGTGGGTGTTGTTAGTGGTGCAGATATGACCACAGAGGCTGCGGTGACCAAGCTAATGTTTCTTTTGGGACAGAATTTTACTCGAGAAGAGATCTGTTTGAAGCTCACCCAGTCCATTTCGGGAGAGATCACTGCTTGATTATTTAGGAATTTCCGAATGTCATTTGGAATCGGTAAGAATAATAATTTTCTTTGCACTCCGATTCAGAAAAGGGATCGATCAACCAAACAGAGAGGTGTCCGAGTGGTTGAAGGAGCACGCCTGGAAAGTGTGTATACCTCAAAAGGGTATCGAGGGTTCGAATCCCTTCCTCTCTGCAAAAAGTCAACTTTAGAAATAAGGTTGACTTTTTTGTTTTAGGATAACTATAGAGGAGCGATAGATGATTTTCAAGTGAGTTGACACCTCATGATATTTTTTTTATTTCCTAAAAGCTCGATCTCCTGAAAAATCCTGATCAAGCAAAATTGAAGAGACCGGATTCGATTTTTTTCCATGATTCATTGTAAAAGTCCTAAATGCAAGCCTTAATTTTTTTTAATTTTTATTTCTTGTTGAAATTCAATAGGTTTAAAAAATATCTAGGTTTCAAGGAAATGATAGAAGTGTGTTTTTGCTTTAATGTTGAAATTTAATTTCAATCCATTCGTGTAAAAATTGCCTCTAATTCACTTTAAACAGAGGATTCTTTCAAAAAAGTAAAAAGAAGCCCTTGTTTTTTGAATTTAAAAAATCATAACTTTAAAGCCTCGATTTAATCTGGAAACCATTTAACCTTTATCAAAAGTCTATTTAAAAAACACATTATGAGAAAGTTAATCGCTTTGTTCATGCTTGCAGGTATCATGTTTGTTCCTGTTTTCGCTAACGCACAAGATGCTCCTGCAGACTCTGCCGCTGCCACTGAAGCAGCACCAGCAGTAGAAACTTCATCGCCCACAGTTGTTGACGACGAAATCGTCGCTGAGGAGCAAAGCTTCCACCAAGTATTGAAGGAGAAGTTTATCGAAGGTGATCCTTTGTACATGACTCCAGTATTGCTTTGTTTGATTTTTGGTCTTGCCATTGCTTTGGAAAGAATCATTACTTTGAACCTTGCAACTACCAATTCTAAAAAGCTTTTGACTAAAATCGAAGATGCTCTTTCGTCTGGTGGGGTTGAAGCGGCTAAGGAAATCACTAGAAGCACAAAAGGTCCAGTAGCCTCTATTTTCACTCAAGGTCTAATGAGATACTCTGAAGGTATCGACATGGTAGAGAAATCTATCATCTCTTACGGTTCTGTAGAAATGGGTAGACTAGAGAAAGGTTTGATCTGGATCTCTCTTTTCATTGCTCTAGCTCCAATGTTGGGATTCTTCGGTACCGTAGTTGGTATGATCTTCGCCTTCGATACCATTGAGGCAGCTGGTGATATTTCTCCATCTATCGTAGCAGGTGGTATTAAAGTGGCCCTTTTGACTACAGTTGCTGGTTTGATTGCAGCGATGATTCTTCAGGTATTCTACAATTACCTTGTATCTAAGATTGATTCCTTGGTAAACGATATGGAAGACGCATCCATTTCATTGGTTGATATCTTGGTTAAGCATAAACTGACTGGCAAATAATCGCCATCTTTTCTAATTGCTTAATTAATAAAAGTTTATAAACCTTTGAAAATATGGATACTTACGATATCATGCTTTATGCCACCTACGTATTGGCCGTAGTTGGAACTCTCCTTTCCGTAGTATTGCCCTTGCTTAAGTCTTTGGATGATCCTAAGGGATTGGTTAAGTCTGCTGCCGGGGTTCTAGGACTAGCTATTCTGTTTTTCATTGCGTATTCGATTTCTGGAAATGAGGTAGCTCCCAAGTTTGAAGGTGCTCCATTCAACCTAACTCCAGGTATGTCTCAGATGATTGGCGGAATGTTGGTAATGACTTATGTATTGTCAGTAATTACAATTTTGTCTATTGTAATATCAGAACTATTTAAAGCTGGTAAATAAAATGGCTAAAGGTAAAAATAGAATGAGTAATGAGATTAACGCAGGTTCGATGGCGGATATCGCCTTCCTGTTGTTGATCTTCTTCCTCGTGACCACTACCATTGCTTCAGATAAGGGTATTTTAAATATCCTTCCTCCGAAGTTGGATCCTAATGTGCCACCACCAGATATTAAAGTAAACGAAAGAAACATTTTCGCTATCCTAATCAATGCGAACAATGATCTTCTTGTGGAAGGTGAGTATAGAAGGAACACAGACAATCTTGACAAGGATATTAAGGAGTTCATTTTGAACTTTGGTGCTCCTAATGAAGATGCTGTAGCTTTATTCAATTCTCTTCCTGCTTCACTCCAATCTCAAGCTCTAAGAAGACCAGAATCTTCTGACCATCCTAAGGAAGCTGTTGTTTCCATTAAGACAGATAGAGGTACTAGTTATGAGTTGTATCTTGAGGTATTTGATGCTGCAAAGAAGGCTTACTTTGAGATTTACGGCGAGCGTGTCGGTTTAACTGCTGAAGAGTATAGAGCACTTACTGGTGACGATGAGGCTTCAAAAGCGCTTCAGGACAAAGGTAAAGAAGGAATACCTATGGCTATTTCAATTGCTGAACCAAACAAAATAGGAGGAAATTAATATGTCAAAGTTCAGAAAAAAAGAAAGAGTGACTCCTGCTGTATCAACAGCTTCTCTTCCTGACATCGTATTCATGCTACTTTTCTTCTTCATGGTTACGACAGTTTTGAGAGAGCAAGATCTATTGGTAGAGCAAAAAATCCCTCAATCTACACAGCTCCAAAAGCTTCAAAATAAGACCTTGATTTCTTATCTATTTATTGGAAAGCCAAAAAATACAAGTTTGTATGGTTCTGAACCTAGAATTCAAGCAAACGATGTATTGATTAGCACTCCAGATATTGTTCAGTGGGTTAACCAAGAGCGAGATTTGCTAGCTGAAGCAGATCGTGGTCTTATCACTATATCACTGAAAGTAGATAAGGACGTTAAAATGGGTCCTGTTTCCGATGTTCAAACTGAATTAAGAAATGCTGATGCTAGACGAGTACTATATGCGTCTACTAACAAGCTTCCTAATTAATAATTGATTATGTTATCATTAAAGCCATCCCTTTTAGGATGGCTTTTTTTATTTTAAGACCATGAAGCCATCGACTTATAAAAATAAAAAAGTCCAAAATGCATGGACTATGTATGACTGGGCAAATTCAGTATACAGCTTGGTGATTACCTCTACTATATTTCCAGTGTATTATAATAGTGTCACTCAGGGAGTGGATGGTTCTGATCGTGTAGATTTTTTTGGTTTCGAGGTGGTCAATACGGTTCTTTATTCTTATTCTATCTCTTTTTCTTATTTCGTTATTGCTTTAATCTCTCCCTTGCTTTCTGGAATTGCTGATGCATCCGGCAATAAACTTTCATTTATGAAGTTTTTTGCCTATTTGGGCTCTATTTCATGTATGGGACTTTTCTTTTTTGATGGTTCAAATCTTGAATTTGGTATTTTGTGTAGTGTTTTTGCAAGCATTGGTTACGCAGGTAGCATCGTTTTTTATAATGCGTACCTTCCTGAAATTGCAAGTGTTGAAGAATATGATTTTTTGAGTGCAAGAGGTTTTGCCTTGGGGTACATTGGAAGCGTTATTTTACTCGTATTTAACCTTATTACTATTCAATTTCCTGAACTTTTTGGTTTTGCAGAAGGCAGTTTTCCGGCAAGGTTTTCTTTTCTCTTAGTTGGCATTTGGTGGGCTGGCTTTTCTCAAATTACATTCAAGTATCTTCCAAATGGAGTTAAAAAGGACTCGAGTGATGAAAGTATTCTCACAAAGGGTTACAGAGAAATTCAATCAGTTTTTGAGAGAGTTAGAAGTATGCCTGTTTTGAACAAGTATCTGGCAGCCTTCTTTTTTTATTCTATGGGAGTGCAGACAGTCATGTATTTGGCTGCATCCTTTGGAGATAAAGAACTGGGATTGCCCGGTGATCAATTAATACTGACCGTTCTTATTATTCAATTTGTGGCTATTGGCGGCAGTTTTCTATTCGCTTTTATTTCCAAGAAATTTGGAAACAAGATTAGTCTCATGATCATGGTTGTCATTTGGATTGGTATATGCGGGGCTGCTTATTATGTATATACTGTCTACCAATTTTATGCTTTGGCATTTGTAGTGGGTATGGTCATGGGAGGAATCCAATCTCTTTCTAGATCTACTTATTCCAAACTTATTCCTCAATCCACTACCGAAAACGCGTCTTTCTTTAGCTTTTTCGACGTGACGGAGAAGGTTGCTATCGTGTTGGGGACTCTTACTTATGGGGCTATTGAACAGTGGACCGGTAGCATGCGGAATTCCGCTGTTTCTTTGGGTGTTTTCTTCTTGGTTGGTTTAGGGTTTTTAATCCTTGTTTCGATTCCAAGAAATTTATTCCCAAGCCAGACAAACCCTAGCCATGCTTAAAATTATCAGAGGATCGGAGGTTTCATCTCTAGATGCTTTTACCTCTATTCATCAAGGCATTAGCAGTTTTGAATTGATGGAAAGAGCAGCTCATTCATTTGTGAATTGGTTTTTGGATCACAAAGTTTCTAAAACTTCTAGAGTCGCAATTTTCTTTGGCGCGGGAAACAATGGAGGTGATGGGCTCGCAATAGGTCGACTTTTGCACAAGCAGGGTTATTTGATTCATTTCTTTTCTTGTTTTGAACCAAATTCCCAGCTGAGTCCTGATTGCCAGAAAAATCTTGAATTAATCCCCTTTGGGGTTTTATCCTCAATTTGGACTGAATTTGAAAAAGATGGTTTTGAAGTAGTTATTGATGCGTTTTTGGGTGTCGGGATAAAAGGAGAGCTACGTGATCAGGCTAAGGAAATCATTTCAAAAATAAATTCATTTAAATGGGAGAAAATAGCTGTTGATTTGCCTAGTGGACTTCCAGCAGATACGTCTTGCTCTTGGGAATGTGTCCAAGTTGATTTTACGATAACTTTTGCATTTCCAAAACTATCACTGCTATTGCCTGAAAATGCAAAGTATACCGGTGAAATGGTGTTGGTTGATATAGGTATTCCAGACAGTTATTATGAGCAGTTCAATTCTAATTACTATTTTTTGAAGCCATCTGATCTTTCAGTTTTTCATAAAAAGTTTCATCGTTTTTCCCATAAAGGGGATTTTGGGAGAGTGCTGTTGATCGCAGGTAGTAAGGGTAAAATGGGAGCGGCTATTCTTTCTTCTAAAGCTGCGCTAAGGACGGGATCTGGTTTGGTGACCTGTTTAATTCCAGAAGAAGAAAGATTTGCTATCCATTCTAGTGTACCTGAGGTAATGACTACCTTCTACGATTCAGAAATCAATTTTTCAGGATTTGATTCTATTGGAATTGGACCCGGCTTGGGAATAGATAAAGTCTCCCTAATAGAAAAGTTATTTGATAATGTTCAGCATCCTGTTGTTTTAGATGCTGATGCTTTAACCATCTTAGCCAATAATTCACGCTTATTCCCCAAAATTCCTAAAGGAAGTATTTTGACCCCACATTTGGGTGAATTCGAAAGGCTTTTTGGAAAGCATGAAACTCATCTTGATCGACTAAAGTCAGCAAGAGATTTTTGCGTTTCTTATGATTTAAACCTTGTTATTAAAGGAGCCAATACAGCGATAAGTCTTTCTGATGGAAGACAAATTTTTAACTCATCGGGTTGTAAACACATGGCTACGGCTGGAGTAGGGGATGTGTTGACAGGAATGTTGACCTCTTTTCTGGGCCAGGGGTATTCTCCAGAGGCTGCTATGATTTGTGGAGTATTTCAACACGGACTTGCGGGTGAATTGGCAGGTAGGGAATTTGCAAGATCTATGATAGCCTCTGACCTTATTGACCAAATTCCAGCATCATTTAAAAAGTTGGGAGTTGAATAAGACTTATCTTTAAAGCCAATTTACTTTTTCAAATAAACAAGAGGTAATGGTTATGTTATTTTCAAAATGAATAAAGAGAAGGTAATTCTGTGGACACTTGCGGCAATCAATTTTATCCACATTGTTGATTTTATGATTTTGATGCCTCTTGGTCCCCAGCTGATGAGGCTTTTTGATATAGGGCCGAGTGAATTCAGTTTCCTGGTATCTTCTTACACTTTCAGTGCGGGTGCATCGAGTTTTTTTGGAGCATTTGTTTTGGATCGATTTGACAGGAAAAAGATTTTGCTTTGGGTTTATGTTGGCTTCACGATAGGAACTCTTGGATGTGCACTTTCTCCAAATTATCCCATCCTATTACTGGCAAGAGTGGTTTCAGGGATTTTTGGTGGGCTTACCTCAGCACTTATTTTGGCTATAATAGGCGATGTCATCCCTGACGAGCGGAGAGGAAGAGCTATGGGATTGGTAATGTCTGCGTTTTCCTTTGCCTCTGTGATGGGAGTTCCTTTAGGCTTGTTTTTGGCTAGTTTGTCGGATTGGCATACTCCGTTTTACATTCTTTCCATCTTGTCAGTGGCGAGCTTGGCAATGATTTTCAAGTTTATCCCGTCAATTACGGATCACCTTGGAAAAGAAGTTAAACGTCCTCATCCATTTGAAGTAATAACCCGAGTGACGAGTAATGGCAATCAAATGAGGGCAATCACGCTGTCCATCATGATGATGTTTGGACAGTTTATGATCATTCCTTTCTTGAGTCCTTACAATGTAGCTAACGTGGGATTTACTGAGATGCAATTAACTTATGTGTATATCGCTGGGGGAGCATTTACTATTTTCACCTCTCCATGGGTGGGTAAATTAGCTGATAAGCACGGGAAGCTTAAGATTTTTACTATATTTATGGTGCTTAACCTTATTCCAATCGCGATCATTACTCATCTGGGTGTAACACCAATTTTCTTTGTTTTGATGGTGACTACGCTGTTTTTTGTGACTTCCAATGGAAGATATGTACCTGCCGCAGCGATCATTACTGGTACAGCCAATCCTGAAAATCGGGGTAGTTTTCTGAGCTTCAACTCTGCTGTCCAACAGCTTGCTGCAGGATTCGCTTCGCTACTTGCCGGATTTATCATCGGGGAAAGTGCTACTGGTCAGCTCACCAACTTTAATTGGGTCGGATATTTGGCGATTTTCTTTAGTATCCTGTGCATTCCTCTTGCCAAAAGAGTCAAGGTGGTAAGCTGAAAAAAATCCCCGACTTTGGGTCGGGGAAGATTAATTAGAATTCTGCATTTCCTGGGGTCCTAGGGAAGGCTATTACGTCCCTGATGTTGCCCATTCCTGTGACAAATTGGACCATTCTTTCAAATCCCAAACCGAATCCCGCATGAGGGGTAGCACCAAATCTTCTGGTATCCAAGTACCACCAAAGTTCGGCTTCTGGGATATGCATTTCCTGCATTCTTTTAGTAAGTCGATCCAGTCTTTCTTCTCTTTGTGAACCTCCGATGATCTCACCAATTCCAGGGAAAAGAATGTCCATCGCTGCCACAGTCTTTCCATCCTCATTTTGTCGCATGTAGAATGCTTTGATATCCTTAGGATAGTCGGTTAGGATGACCGGTTTTTTGAAATGTTTTTCAACTAGGTAGCGCTCATGTTCGGATTGGAGATCTGCACCCCAAGATTCGATCAGGTATTGGAATTTCTTTTTCTTGTTATGATTGGAGTTTCTCAAGATGTCGATTGCTTCTGTATAGGTCAATCGTACAAAGTCATTTTCGACGACAAACTTCAACTTATCTAAGAGTCCCAACTCAGCACGCTGATCGGCAGGTTTTGCATTTTCCTCTTCCTGAGCCCGCTGATCCAAAAACTTCAAATCCTCTGCACAATGCTGCAAGGCGTAACTGATGATGTATTTGAGAAAGTCTTCGGCCAAGTTTTGGTTGTCTTCCGCATCGTAAAATGCCATCTCAGGTTCGATCATCCAGAACTCTGCAAGGTGTCTGGTAGTATTGGAATTTTCCGCACGGAACGTAGGCCCAAAGGTATAGATCTCTGACAATGCCATGGCAGCCAATTCCCCTTCCAACTGTCCAGATACAGTCAAGTTGGTTTCTCTTTCGAAGAAATCCTGCTTGAAATCGATTTTACCTTCCTCTGTTCTTGGGATTTTATTCAGGTCCAAGGTGGTCACTTTAAAGGTTTCTCCTGCACCTTCTGCATCTGAAGCAGTAATGATAGGTGTGTGGATGTAGAAAAAGCCTTTGTCGTTGAAGTATTTGTGTACTGCAAAAGCAAGAGCATGTCTCACACGAAATACTGCTCCGAAAGTATTGGTCCTCATTCGGAGGTGCGCAATTTCACGGAGAAATTCCAAGGAATGCTTTTTGGGCTGTAAAGGGTATTTTTCAGGATCTGCTTCTCCGAGGATTTCAATAGAACTTGCATTGATCTCAGAGGTCTGTCCTGATCCTTGCGATTCTACCACAGTTCCTGTGATTTTTAGGCAAGCTCCAGTGCTGCACTTTTTCAATATCTCCTCAGAAATCAAAGTAGGATCAGCCACCACTTGGTAATTGGTGATAATCGAACCATCATTCAAGGCGATGAAGGACACATTTTTGTTACTTCTCTTGGTTCTTACCCAACCCATAAGGGTGATTTCCTGGCCGATTAGATTTTGCTCCAGGATG
>CALRRX020000023.1:0-13246 GCA_943370675.1 Reyranella massiliensis 521
TTGAAGGCTTGACTTATTCGATCAATGGAGTAGACTATCAGTCCTCCAATGTATTCTCTGGTGTTGCAGCGGGCACGTACAGTGTGACTGCAAAATCAGCAGCGGGTTGCGTAAGCGCTGCCACTTCGGTGACGGTGAATGCCCAGCCTACTTGTACTCTTTCAATCGAGAAAACTGGTGTTCCAAATTATGGGTCAGATAATATCCCTCAGGCTGGAGAGACAATTAGCTATTCTTTTCTAGTTACTAATACAGGAAATGCGCCTATAAATAATGTCACTGTAACAGATCCATTAGTGACTGTAATTGGTGGCCCAATCAGCCTTGCAGTTGGAGCGAACAGTGGCACCTCGTTTAGCGCTACCTATATTATCAAGCAGTCTGATATAGATGCAGGCAAAGTAGACAATACAGCTACAGCTGATTCTGATGAGACAGACCCTGTTTCTGATGATGAGACAACACTCCTTCTACAGACTCCATCATTGAGTATTGATAAGACAGCGAATGTGCCTCAAGTAAGTGTACAAGGTCAGTCTATTACTTATACCCTTGCGGTAACTAATACTGGAAATGTCACTCTTACTAATGTAACAGTGGTTGATCCTTTAACTGGGTTGAACCAGAACATTGGTACTTTGAATCCTGGTGCAAGTCAGTCAATTCCTACAAATTACACAGTTACCTTGGCTGATATGAATGCTGGTTCTATAGTTAACCTTGCAACAGCTACAGGTACTGGTGCTAAACAGACTGTTTCTGACGAAGATGGCCTTACAATACCAGTAGCACAGGCTCCTGCAATATTTATCGACAAGGTTGCGAATGTAACCTCAGTAGACGCAGCAGGTGACGTAATCACATACACGTTGACTGTAACTAACACTGGTAACGTGACCTTGACTAATGTGACGGTAGCAGATCCATTGACAGGTTTGAACCAGAACGTGGGCACATTGACACCAGGTGCTAGCCAGTCGGTGACCACCAACTACACAGTGACTTTGGCAAATATGAATGCTGGTTCGGTAGTGAACGTGGCAACAGCTACAGCCACTCCTCCAACAGGATCGAATGTGACTGCCCAGGACGGTGTTACTGTACCAGCAGTACAGACTCCATCAGTAAGCATCGACAAGGTTGCTAACGTAACCTCAGTAGACGCTGCAGGTGATGTGATTACGTATACGTTGACGGTGACGAATACTGGTAACGTGACCTTGAGTAATGTAACGGTAGCGGATCCATTGACAGGTTTGAGCCAGAATGTGGGTACGTTGACACCGGGAGCGATCCAGACATTGACTACGACTTATACGGTGAGTCAGTCTGATGTAGACGGAGGAGAGGTATTGAATGTGGCGAGTGTAACGGCCCAGGGTCCAGATCAGACGACAGTTAGAGCAGAGGACGAAGCGTTGGTGACAGCGGTTCAGAATCCTGTGATTGATGTGGAGATTACCGACAATGAGGCGGATATCAGCGAGGATGGTCAGGAGATTGACTACACGATTACGGTGACCAATACGGGCAATGTAACGTTGACCAACGTGACGGTAGTGGACAGCAAGACTGGCACGGTGGTAAATGTGGGTACCTTGGCGCCGGGTGAGAGCAAGCAGGTGGAGACGGTGTACACGGTAACCCAGGAAGATGTAGACAGAGGCAGTGTGAGCAACGAGGCTACAGCGACGGGTGAGAGTCCGAACGAAGGGGATGACAATCCTACGGATATAGATGAGGTAACCACACCGATCGCACAGTTGCCATCGATAGTGATCGAGAAGAAGTCTGACAAGACGGAGATCTTCGGTGCTGGCGAGGTAGTGACCTATACGCTGACAGTGACCAACACGGGTAACGTGACCCTGACCGATGTGAAGGTATCGGATCCGTTGACAGGTTTGAGCCAGACAGTGGGCGTACTTGCCCCTGGCGCAACGGCAAGTTTTGAGACCGAGTATGTGGTGACCCTTGACGATATGGCGAAAGGCAGTGTGACCAACGTGGCTACGGTAGAGGCGACTACTCCTGAAGAGGAAAAAGTAAGTGATACAGACACGGTAACTGTAGGAGCGGGATCGAACGAGATCATAGCAAACGATGATTCATTCGGGGATTACTTCTCCAGATACGGAGGACCGATCGGTAATATTTTGGATAACGACAGACTGAACGGCGTACGTCCTGATGCGGAAGATGTGGACTTCGAATTCACGGAACTTGACGGCATCATCGGCTTGCTGATTGACGAGAGCGGGGAGTTGAGTTTGATTCCAGGCGTGAACGAGATCAGAGCCTACAGTCTGGAGTATATCCTGAGAGAGACAGTGAATCCGGGCAACAGTGATAATGCCTTGGTATTCTTCAGGATTTTGAACAACGATGCGGATTTGTCGATCAGCAAGACAGCCTTGTCCCAGGAAGTGTTTGAGGGCGATGTATTCGAGTACGAGCTGGTGGTAAGGAATGTGGGTCAGACCGATGCGACCGAAGTGGTTGTGGTTGATAACCTTCCTAGCGGAGTGACTTATGTGAGCCATTCGATTGCGGCCAATACGAGCGGGTCTCAGGTTGCAGCAACAGTGAGCGGCAGCAGTGTCAGGTTTGCGATCCCATTCATGGGCCCTGGAAGTGCAGTAACGATGAGAATCCGAGTGAAGGCAGGGGCTGCAGGCAGCGTGACTAACACGGCTGTGGTGAGCTCTTCAGAGGATGACATCAACCCTGCCGACAATACGGCCTCAGCGCAGTCACAGATCAAGCCGTTCAGGATTCCGAATGTGATCACACCAAACGGTGACGGTAAGAATGACAAGTTTGAGATCCAGGGCTTGGGCAAGTACTCGAGCAACAGCATCGTGATCTTTAACAGGTACGGAGACCACGTGTATGAGCGTGCGAACTACGGCAACGACTGGGATGCTCCCGGTCAGGTAGCGGGTACTTACTTCTATGTGCTCCGTGTGACGGATGCGGGAGGAGTGAGCACAGAGTTCAAAGGATGGATTCAAATTATCAAAGACTAATCATCAAGTGAGATTCTGCCTGCCTTATGGCAGGCAGGCCTGACCGTTAAACATCAAAATAAAATCAGATGAAAAGGACTTTTAAAACGATAGGAATACTCTCACTGATGGTCTTTATGGCCACAGGAGGGGCGTTTGGGCAGCAGTTGCCCCAGTTCAGCCAGTACATATTCAATGGGCTTCATGTGAATCCGGGCTACGCCGGCTACAAAGGAGAACCGTATATTCAAAGCACTTACCGTAGTCAGTGGGTAGGATTTCCCGGGGCTCCGGAGACGTTCACCGTGACTGCGGACCTGAGTGCCAACGAGGGGACGATGGGCTTCGGGGTATCGTTGATGAGTGATCAGCTGGGTCCTGCACGTACGACGACGGGTATGCTTACGTACGCTTACCGCATCCAGACAGGCAGAAAGAGTTTTCTTGGCATGGGTGCGAGTGTGGGACTTTCGGAGTACATGATGGACGGAGACCTGCTGGATCCGAACGACCCGAATGATCCGGAGATACCGGGAGGCAGGATCAACATGTTTACCCCGAACCTGAACAGCGGGTTGTTTTTTCACAGCGACAAGTTTTATGCGGGGTTCAGTGTGTACAACATGATCGGCAGAAAGGCCTTGGAGCGGGAAGACATAGCGTTGGCGTATCATGATTTTCATTACTACCTGACAGCAGGAGCGATGCTGAAGATGTCGGACAAAGTGGGCTTCAAGCCAAGCTTTTTGATCCGTCAGGTAAAAGGAGCTCCTACGAATTACGACATCAACGGGATGTTTGTGTTTTTCGACCGTCTGATGGTAGGTGCTTCATACCGTTCGAACATGAAGCTTTGGACAGACGTGGAGTCCAGTCTTACAAGCAGGAATGCAGTTGCTGCAGTGCTGGAGGTTTATGCCACAGACAGATTGCGATTGGGTTATGCCTATGACCAAAGCCTGAATGTACTTCAGGACTACCGACACAACTCCCATGAGTTGTCCCTAGGGTTTTATATGACACCGCGTACTGCCAAGATTAAAAACCAAAGATGGTTCTGATTATGAAAAAGACATTGACACTAGTTGGAATAGTAGCTCTCCTGTCAGTAGGAGTTTCTATAGAGTCCCAAGCTCAAAAGTCAAGAGTTCGATATGCGGACGAGCAGATGGGATTGATGAATTACAGCGATGCGCTGTCGGTATATAAGGAAGCCTACGCCAAGAAGCCAAACTACGAGACGGCCAGAAAGACGGCCGAAGCGTATGACCGGGTGAGGGATTACAATGAATCGTACTCGTGGTGGAAGACGGTGGCGGGCTATGAACAGGCCACTACCGAAGACTACACCCAGTTGCTGAGAGCGGGGATTCTATCGGACAGTTTTGAGGAAGCCAAAGCGCTGATCACCGCGAAGGGACTTTCGGCAGACAGCTTGGGCGTGAGTCCTGTAGCAGGAGGTAAAAGTTCCCGCAATCTCAAGTTGAGCGCCGTGGAAGGGATCAACTCCACTGAATCGGACTTTTCACTTGCAGAAGACGGTCAGGGCAACAAGTATTTTGTATCAGATCGCGGAGGCAGTTACACCAAAAAGATGCCGGGTATCCGTATCGATGGCAGGAACAAATTTTTCAGTCAGGAGTCAAGCGGACAGACAGGCAGAGGCTATTTTTCTGTCTACAAGCAAAACAAAGGCGGAGAGATCACCAAGGTAATATCCCAGGTTCCAGGCTCACTGAGTTTTTCAGATCCGAGCTATGCAGCCAAGGACAACTTGCTTTTCTATTCAGTGACGCGTTCGATCACCAAGGTGAAGAAAAACCGCAACATTACTGTACAGCCGGAGATCTATTACAGCAAGGTGGGTGCAGACGGAAGCCTGGAAGGCTTTACTGCAGTTCCGTTCAACGATTCGTTGGGCTATGCGGTGATGCATCCGTTTGTGGATGAGGAGACGAGAAGACTGTACTTCAGTTCAGACATGCCGGGCGGCATGGGCGGCTATGACCTGTACTATTCGGAATACGATGCAAACATGGTTTTTGGCGCACCGGTAAACCTTGGTCCCGGAGTGAACACCGCCGGCAATGAGACCCATCCGTTCAGAAAGGGCAACAAGTTTTACTTTTCATCGACCGGCCACAAAGGCATGGGAGGCATGGACATCTTCGAGGCAGGCTATACGGCAGCATCGATCACCAATGCGGTGAACATGGGCACTCCGATCAACTCGATTGCGGACGATTTTGCCTACAGAGAAGACAAAGACAGAACGGTGTATCTTTCTTCCAACAGGAAGGGAGGCATGGGACTGGATGATATTTACATGGCCAAGGAAATGTACAAGCAGTTTTTGGCCAGAGTACTGGATTGCAACGGCGAGGTGATCACCCAGACGTATCTGGCCACCTTCCGGGACAAAACACAGGGGATCATGGTACCGACGGCAAGAAACGGCAAGGGAGAGCTAACTGCACAGCTGGAGCCGGAGAGTGACTTCGGGATCAGCATCTCCAAGCCGGGTTACTTTACCCTGACGGACGAAAACATCAGCACCAAAGGCTTTTCTGGGGATACGATCAAAAGAGAATATGTGCTCAAGCCGATCCCCTACCAGCTACCGGTGCACGTGGACATTGTGTACTACGATCTGGATAAGTTTGTGATCAGAAAGGATGCGATGCCGGCGTTGGATAAACTTGCCGAGCTGATGCAGAAGTACAGCTTCCTGGATCTGTTGGTGGCCAGCCACACGGACTCCAGAGCGAGTGATGAGTACAACATCAAGCTGTCTAACAACAGAGCGAAGGCAGTGACCGAGTACCTAGGCGGAAAAGGCATCAGTGCTGACCGGGTGAGACTGGAGTGGTTTGGAGAGAGCCAGTTGGTCAATGACTGTGGCAACGGCAAACCTTGTAACGAAGTAAACCATCAGCTGAACAGAAGATCGGAGTTGGTGTTGGAGGCGTTTCCTGATCCTACCAAGCAATACGAGATTCCGCAGGAGCTGAAAGATATGGACTTCTGTGAGCCGGAGGACATCTTTGAGAAGATTCAGGGCGAGATCAATGACATTCCGACGATCTACTTTGACTTTGACAAGTCGATGCTCAGATCGGTACACAAGCAGGAGCTGGAGCGTACCGCAGTAATGCTGAAGCGTATGCCAAACCTGATGCTGTACATCGAGGGCCACACGGATCAGCGCGGCAATGAGGAATACAACAAGAAGCTGTCGGAGCGCAGAGCCCAGTCGGTGAAGGATTATCTGAAGACCAGAGGTATTGAAGACAACAGACTGGAGTCCCAGTGGTATGGCAAGACCCGTCCGATTCACGACTGCAACACAGTGACCTGCACTGAGGCGATGCACCAGCTCAACCGAAGAACCGAACTCAGAGTGGGCAAGTCCACCTTCGGATACACCGGTAGACAGAAAAAAGTCGATACGATGTAAGCCGAATTTGCTTCTAAGATCAATAATGAAAACGCCTCTGAGGATTTCCTTAGAGGCGTTTTTCTTTCGTAAGCACCAACTTAGTAGGTCTTGGAACTGTCCTGGATCATTCGATTAAGTTCCTCCATTTCTTTGGGACTCAAATCTCTCCATTTTCCTACTGGAAGATCCAAGTGAATGTTCATAATTCGGATACGCTTCAGTTGCTTCACAGTGTAGCCCAAATACTCACACATGCGTCGAATTTGTCTATTAAGGCCTTGTTTGAGGATGATTCTGAATTTGAATTTATTGATCAAGTCAACTTGGCAAGGATCTGTCACCGTACCTAAAATCGGGATTCCGGCACTCATTCGTTTGATGAAAAACTCATTGATCGGGCGATCTACCGTGACAATGTATTCCTTTTCATGGTTGTTTTTGGATCGAAGAATTTTGTTGACGATGTCTCCTTCGCTGGTAAGCAGGATGAGTCCTTCACTGTCCTTATCCAATCTTCCAATCGGGAAAATTCGCTCCGGATGTCCTATAAAATCGATGATGTTGTTTTTTTCACCTTTCACATCGGTCGTGGAAACTATCCCAACAGGCTTGTTGAATGCGATATAGACATGCTCCTTTTTTGGTTTTCCGACTAGTTGTCCATCTACTCTTACCTCGTCTTGAGGATAGACTTTGGTTCCCAGTTCCGGGATTTTTCCATTGATGGTGATTCTTTTTTGCTCCAGCAATAAATCTGCTGCCCGCCTGGAGCAAAATCCTACTTCGCTCAGGTACTTGTTGATTCGGATAGAGGAGTCTTGATCCATGCTGAAATCAAAAAGGTGAATGAGACCGAAACTTACTCGATCAGATTCACCTTTTTTCGATAAAAGTCACTTTTTGTTTTTATTCAGATCCTTTTGCTTCGTGAGAGGCCTGTTTTGAAGCAAGAAGCCTGTCATCTACATCGGGGTTGATTTTCGCAATGAGCTTTAATGCTTCATCTTTTTTGGCAGTAAAGGCCGCAAGATTTTGCTTTGCGATAGGTTCGGAAGGTGGAATTTTTTCCTTCAACCAGTCTTCTTGCTTCCCATTTTTCCAAAATCTGAAACACAAGTGAGGTCCGGTAGCCAATCCTGTACTCCCCACATAACCAATGACCTGACCCTGACGAACTCGGGTACCTGCTTTGATCCCTTTGCCGATTTTGGACATGTGAAGGTATTGGGTGGTGTAAGTTCCGTTATGTTTGACTTTGACATAATTGCCATTGGCCGAGGTGTACTTGGCCTCTACCACAGTGCCATCTCCCACAGATCGGATTTCTGTGCCCGTAGGTGCGGCATAGTCGGTGCCTAGATGTGCTTTATACCTTTTTTGCACGGGGTGAAATCTATTCAGATTGTATCTGGAGCTGATTCGGGAATATTTTAAAGGATCTCTCAAAAATGCTTTTTTGAAGCTGTTTCCATTTTGATCAAAAAAGGAAAGTTGGCCATTTTGCTCAAATGGAATCGCATGCAGGGCTTCACCTTTGTGTTCGAAATAGGCGAGTTGGATACCCGAAACCGAGACTACAGTGCCTTCCACGAGCTTTTCTTCAAACACTACCTTGTAGATATCCCCTTTTTGAAGACTTTGAAAATCAACTGACCATCCATACAAATCTGCGAATTCATCAATAAGCTCTGGAGAAATACCTTTGTCTACCATGGCATTATAAAGCGAGCTTTCAATCCTACCGCCGATTTCTCTTTTTCTTAATTCTGCAGGTTTTTCAGCTTTATAGATATCCACAGAGTCCAAATTGAAAACCACATATTCAGCTGGATTAGGCTCATAGATAAAAAATTGGGCTTTAGAAGAGTTGTTAGGAGTGATGACAGTGAATTTTTTGTTGGCAGCAATCCATCTTACATCAAATACCTCCTTGGATTTTTTAGCTATTTCATCAATGATTTGGTAGGGTACATTGAAGGGAGAAAGAATAGTAGCCAAGGTTTGATTTTTACTTACCGTGCCTTCCACGATATTCAATCCCGTTACATTAATTCCATACAGAAAAACCTCTTTTTCAGGAACATTACTTAGGCTATCTACTGGCAGTTCTTTGTTTTCAGCAAATAGATTTTGAAATAGAGGAGTGTTAATCTGGAATGCGGCAACTGCACAAACAGTCAATACCAATGCAGCAATGCCTACCCATTTATTTTTCATTTGTACTTCAGAATTGGGGGTGAATCTCAAACCGATCTTAAATCAAGGGAAAACCTGACTTTTTTCCAAGTTTGAATCTTAGAGATGTCAAATTAAGCCAATTTTCATGCCTTAACTTGTAAACCTTGTAAAGACATTTTCCAGAGAGCTGATTTTTAAGTTTTTAAAATTTTTGAAGAATTATGGAAGATAAATCAGTAAAAGGGCATCAATACTAGGAATCTTCTAACCAACCATGGATTACTCTGAGGCAAATATTTATCTTTGACCTCCCAAAAACCAGGAACAAAGAAATGTTGAGAACTCATACCTGTGGCGAACTTCGCCTAGATCACGTAAATCAAAAAGTAACATTGGCGGGCTGGGTACAGCGTGTCCGTAACAAAGGTGGATTGATTTGGGTGGATTTACGTGACCGCTATGGTGTCACTCAGTTGATTTTTGAAGAGGGATCTACTGATAAATCGCTTTTGGAAAAAGCGGCACAATTGGGGCGTGAATTTGTGGTACAGGCCAGTGGAACTGTAATTGAGCGAACTTCCAAAAATGACAAGATTCCCACAGGTTCCATTGAAATCAAAGCTGAAGAACTGACGGTACTCAATCCGGCAAAGATTCCTCCGTTTATCATTGAAGATGAGACAGACGGGGGAGACGAGTTGAGAATGAAGTATCGATACCTTGATTTGAGAAGAAATGTAGTCCGTGAAAAACTCCAACTCCGTCATAAAATGATGCAGGAGACTAGAAAATACATGGATGGGCAAAACTTCATCGAGGTAGAAACCCCCGTTTTAATTAAGTCTACTCCAGAGGGAGCCCGTGATTTTGTGGTGCCAAGCCGAGTAAATCCCGGAGAGTTTTATGCCCTTCCTCAATCTCCACAGACCTTCAAGCAGTTGCTGATGGTGAGTGGATTTGACCGGTATTTTCAGATTGTAAAATGTTTTCGAGACGAGGATTTGAGAGCTGATAGACAGCCAGAATTTACTCAGATCGATTGTGAAATGGCATTTGTCACCCAAGAAGACATCCTAAATACGTTTGAGGGATTGGTTAAGCATTTGTTCTCGGCTGTAAAAGGAATTGAACTTGGCTATGTCGAGCACATGACCTATGCCGATGCCATGAAAGGCTACGGTAATGACAAGCCAGACCTGCGCTTCGACATGAAGTTTGTCGAGCTCAACCATTTGGTAAAGGGAAAAGGATTTCCTGTTTTTGATCAGGCAGAACTGATTGTGGGAATTTGTGCCAAAGGTGCTTCAGAATACACCAGAAAGCAGTTGGATGAATTGACTGAGTGGGTAAAAAGACCTCAAATCGGTGCAAAGGGCTTGGTTTATCTCAGATACAACACCGATGGAAGCCTAAAATCAAGTGTCGACAAGTTTTATACTCCAGAGGACCTGAAAACTTGGGCAGATGCTTTTGGTGCACAGCCCGGCGACTTGATGCTTGTCTTAAGCGGTGATGCTAAATCTGTGAGAAAGCAGATGTCCGAACTCCGTCTAAAAATGGGAGAAGATCTTGGTTTGAGAGACAGGACAGTATTTAAACCGCTTTGGGTGGTTGATTTTCCTTTGTTGGAATGGGATGAAGAGTCCAAAAGATTCCATGCAATGCACCATCCGTTTACTTCACCAAAGCGAGAGGACATTCCATTGCTAGAGACAGACCCGGGTGCGGTTCGTGCAAACGCTTATGATTTGGTGATCAATGGGGTGGAAGTTGGAGGAGGTTCTATCCGTATCCACGACAGAGCTACTCAGCAATTGATGTTTACCCATTTGGGATTTACAGATGAAGAAGCTCAAAAGCAATTTGGCTTCTTGATGGAAGCATTTGAATATGGCGCACCTCCGCATGGTGGCATTGCCTTTGGATTTGACCGACTCTGTGCCATCTTCGGTGGATCAGATTCCATTCGTGACTACATCGCTTTCCCAAAAAATAACTCTGGAAGAGATGTGATGATTGACTCTCCTAGTACGATCGCTGATGATCAATTGGAAGAACTTTCGATTCGAGTTGCTTTGAAAAAATAAAGATCAAAAGGCTGTCACAAAAGACAGCCTTTTTACTTTTTGCCTATCAGGTAAGATCTGATTCCCATGACGATCAGGAGCTGGGCAGTGGCATAGGTTCCCATGATAAGCACTCCGGATTCAGGAAAAGCTTTATAGAATTTGCTTAAGGCGATCATTCCATCGGAAATAAAAAATAACAGGGCACCAATGAATACTTGCCAAAATGAGGAAGGATCACATTTTTTGAACCGTTCCCGAGCCGTAGTGACCATACTCACGATCACAATAAGGTATGCGATGACCGGGATTTTCATATTTCCCAGATTTGGATTAATCAAATAAAAAGTAATCGCTGCAACCATATAGATTGGAAGATTAAAAAAGAAAGTTCTGACAAAATCGACTTGATGGATTTTCGACTCTGATTTTTGAGCTAGTCTAAAGCCAATGATGTAGCAGACATGAGCCATCAAAAAAGAACCTAGTCCATACACAAATAGGTGAGACCACATCAAAAGTATATCCCCAATCCAGGAAAAAATCAGAGCTGAGAGGATAGATTTGGTCAATAAAGTAGACGCTATGGGCTTGGAGATCCGGTAGAAATACAAAATCAACCCAATTAAAATGAGTGGTTTAGAAAAAAATCTCATCGAAGAATTGCCTTCAAGGATAAAGGTAAGGTCGGCGATTGTAGCCGCTAAGAATAGGTAAAGCCAGACAATATTTTTATCTCTCAACGGAATATTATTTTGTTTATATTAATTTATTTAAAATTAAAAACTGATTATTTCCAATAGTTCTAGTTGTTTTAATTGACTTTAGAAATAAGACAAATTCTAGACTCAGGATGCATATTTCGAATTTTTATTTTGAAAACAATCATAAAACCGAAATTTACCTTCAAAAATTAAGGGCTTCACGGGGAAAAGACAGAAAAAATGTTTTGGATAGGGTGTTAAGCTTTCGTTAAAAAATGTGAAATTTGCCAAGCAAAATTTAACGTTAACTACTCTAACTAAGAGACAGTCGACTTTACCTTTGCGGGGATTTCCAATCAAAACCAACTTTACCAAAACTTAAATTTATGAGGCAAAATTTACTGAAGAATTTGCTGGCCTTTATGATGCTCGTAATGAGTACAGGGCTAGCATTATCACAGGGGGTTACGACATCTGGTATTTCCGGGGTTGTGACTGAGTCTAATGGTCAGCCACTTCCTGGAGCGAACGTGGTTGCTACTCACCTTCCATCAGGTACTCGATATGGTGCCGTTTCTAATTTGGAAGGCAAATATTCAATACCTGGTATGCGTGTAGGTGGTCCTTATAGACTTTCTGTATCCTTTATTGGTTTTTCAACTCAAGAGGTGGACGGATTGGTTCTTTCCCTTGGTGTATTCTCCAATGTAAATGTGACTTTGAAAGAAGATGGCCAAGAGCTTTCTGAAGTATTGGTTACAGCAAGCCCTAACAGCTTATTCTCTAACGAAAGAACAGGTGCCAACACCTCTATCGACAATAGAGCCTTGACTAAGCTTCCTACCATCTCTAGAAGTATCAACGACTTCACAAGATTGGCTCCTCAATCCAATGGTCAGTCTTTCGCAGGTCAAGATTCTAGATTGAACAACATCACCGTTGACGGTTCTTACTTCAACAACTCCTTCGGTTTGGGTAGCGGTAGTAATCCAGGTGGTAGAACAGGTGTATCTCCAATTTCTTTGGATGCAATCGAGCAAATCTCAGTAAACGTAGCTCCTTACGACGTAAGACAAGGAAACTTCACTGGTGCAGGTGTAAACACAGTAACCCGTTCAGGTACCAACGAAGTAACTGGTTCAGCTTACTATTTCTGGAGAAATAACAATAACGTAGGTACCAAGGCAGGTGAAAATACCTTCAACCCTGGTGACTTCAATTACAGCCAAATCGGTTTCCGTGTAGGTGGTCCAATCATCAAAGACAAATTGTTCTTCTTCGCATCTTTTGAAGATGAGGCAGAAACAAGACCGGGTACTACTTGGAGAGCTAATAACGGTAATGAGCCAATCGAAGGAAACGTAACCAGAGTTTTGGCTTCTGACCTTGATCAGTTGAGCACCTTCTTGAGAGATAAGTTTAACTATGAAACTGGTCCTTATCAGGATTATGATAACGAGACAGTAGGTACCAAATTCTTGGTGAAGTTTGATTATAACATCAATGACAAGAACAAGCTTAGCTTGAGATACAATCACCTAGATTCATCTACTGATGTATTGCTTTCGGGTTCTTCTTCTCTAGGTTTTGGAAACAGAAACTTCAGACCTGAAGCATTGAACTTCCAAAATTCAAACTACAGTATCAATGAGAATATCCGCTCTGTAGTAGCCGAATTGAACACTAGAGTAAGTAATAATGTAAGCAATAACCTTATCGTAGGTTATACTTTCCAGGATGAGAGCCGTGGCAGCAGAGGAGATTTCTTCCCAATGGTAGATATCTTGAACAACGGTGCAACTTATACTACATTCGGTTTTGAGCCATTCACGCCAAATAACGAGTTGAGAT
>CALRRX020000024.1:0-13132 GCA_943370675.1 Reyranella massiliensis 521
GATGAAAAATCACACAAGAAATTTATAGAAAAGCAATCTCTCCCCTTTCCCTTGATCGCAGATACAGATCTAAAGGTGCACGAGGCTTATGGTACCTGGGTAGAAAAATCCATGTATGGCCGTAAGTACATGGGTACAGCCAGAACCACTTTTGTAATCGATGAGGAAGGGAAAATTGCAGAGGTGATCGAGAAAGTCGACACCAAAAACCATACTGCTCAAATCCTAAAGTAAACCTAGCTAATGAAAAAACAATCAATTGAAGAACTCCAAAACATCTGCACACAGCTGCGAAGAGATGTGCTGAGAATGGTTCATGCCGTTCAGTCCGGTCACCCGGGCGCACCGCTGGGCTGTGCTGAATTTTTCGTCGCACTGTACTTTGACCAGCTTCACCACAATCCTGACTTCAACATGGATGGTAAAGGAGAAGACCTTTTCTTCCTTTCCAATGGACACCTCTCAGCAGGCTGGTATTCAGTCCTTGCACGTAGTGGCTATTTTCCTGTAGAAGAATTGAAAACCTTCCGTAAGCTCAACTCCAGACTTCAAGGTCACCCTGCTACCCATGAGCACCTACCGGGTATTCGGGTAGCTTCTGGTTCGTTGGGTCAAGGTCTATCTGTAGCCTTGGGAGTGGCTCAAGCCAAAAAACTCAATGGAGACGACAAGCTTGTCTACCTCCTGATGGGTGACGGCGAGTTACAGGAAGGTCAAGTATGGGAAGCAGCCATGTATGCAGCACATTATGGAATGGACAATTTGATTGCCACAGTAGATTACAACGGTCAGC
Source organism: Reyranella massiliensis 521 (assembly GCA_943370675.1). Lineage (GTDB taxonomy): Bacteria > Bacteroidota > Bacteroidia > Cytophagales > Cyclobacteriaceae > Algoriphagus. The sequence continues at coordinate 794 of CALRRX020000024.1, forward strand.
AGATCGATGGTCCTACAACCAAAATCATGGACCTGAAAAATCTAAAAGCCAAATGGGAAGCTTTTGGCTGGGAAGTCATCGAGACGAAAAACGGGAACGACCTTAAGTCAGTCATTGAAGGATTGGAATTGGCGAAGTCATTGACCGGAAAAGGAAAGCCAGTGATGAACTTGCTCTACACCGAAATGGGCTACGGCGTAGACTTTATGGTCGGCACGCACAAGTGGCACGGTTCCCCTCCAAACGACGAGCAATTGGCCAAGGCATTGGGTCAATTGGAAGAGACACTCGGTGATTATTGATTTCCCATCCCAAAAGACACGAAGATGAGCTTAGACTTAAAATTTACTTATACAGAAAAGAAAGACACCCGTTCCGGTTTCGGTGACGGTTTCCTAGAGGCAGGAAGAAAAAATCCCAATGTAGTAGGCCTTTGTGCTGACTTGATTGGCTCCTTGAAAATGGGCGATTTCCAAAAGGAATTCCCTGATCGCTTTTTCCAGACCGGGATTGCAGAAGCCAATATGATTGGTTTGGCAGCTGGTATGGCCATCGGAGGCAAAATCCCATTTGCAGGCACTTTTGCCAACTTTGCCACCGGCAGAGTCTATGACCAAATCCGTCAATCCGTTGCCTATTCAGACAAAAACGTTAAGATCTGTGCATCACACGCAGGTTTGACACTTGGAGAAGACGGTGCCACGCATCAGATCTTGGAGGACTTGGGCATGATGAAAATGCTCCCTCATATGACGGTGATCAACCCTTGCGACTACAATCAGACCAAGGCTGCTACCTTGGCAATAGCTGAGTACGAAGGACCGGTTTACCTGAGATTTGGTCGACCTAGCTGGCCAATCTTTACTCCTGCTGATCAGAAATTCGAGATCGGAAAGGCTTGGAAAATGATCGATGGCAAGGATGTGACCATTTTCGCTACCGGGCACCTCGTATGGGAAGCCGTAGTGGCAGAAGCCATGCTTCGTGAAGAAGGAATTCATGCTGAGGTGATCAATATCCACACGATAAAGCCTTTGGACGAAGAGGCAATCTTGGAATCTGTGAAAAAGACCGGATGTGCGGTATCTGCCGAAGAGCATCAGATCAACGGTGGCTTGGGAGACAGCATTGCACAAACCTTAATCCGACACACTCCAGCACCACTCGAGTATGTAGGTGTCAATGACAGCTTTGGCGAATCCGGTACCCCAACTCAACTGCTGGAAAAATATGGCCTGAATGCCGAAAATATCGTGAAGGCCGCGAAACGCGCTTTGGCGAGGAAATAACCTTTGAGGTTTTCCAAACCTCGAAGGTTTGGAACTTATATTATCCTGCTTCTCCAGAAGCAGGATTTTTTGTTTCTAACTAGGTCCTGCTTTAGGCAAAGCAGAAAAATTAGCGACAAATCCTCCTTCCTTTTCCTAATTTCAGACCATGAAGATTATCTTGGATTCATCCTTAGACCTACAGCTCAATCCGATTCAGCCAAAAGACCAACCTATCCTGTACAGACTCATGGATGAGGTTTACCGAGCAAGCTATCGGTACATTTGGGATGATGGAGGAGATTGGTATGTAGAGTTGATTTATAAACCCGAGACGGTCTTCAAGGAGCTTTCAAGGGAAACTACTCATTACTTTTTTGTGGAATTGGGAGGTGAAAAAGTGGGAATTTTGAAATATGACTTTCCTTTTTCTCCCAGGGAAATCGACCTTCCCAACGCGATGAAAATCCATCGTTTCTACCTTCATCCCAATGTTCATGGAAAAGGCATCGCCCAACTGCTCATGAATCATTGTGAAACAGTGGCTATAGAAAACCGACTGGAATCCATCTGGCTGGAAGTGATGGAATGCCAACCGCAGGCTAAGCGATTCTATGAAAAATGTGGATTCAGTAAAGTATTTCACTATGTCCTGGACTTTGAACGTATTTTCCCTGCCTTTCGGGGAATAGAGATTTGGAGAAAAGAACTGGTGGAAAAAAACACTTGACTTATGTCCAGACTTCTGAGTTTTTGTAAGGAAGAATCCTGAAAATCCCATTTAGTCCTGACAGTTTTTGAAATTGCATCTGATATCCCACTTTTTAGAGTAACTTTTTCAGACAATTCTGACCTATGAAAAAAGTTATTCTTGCGATTGCGCTGATAGGCTGTATTTGGACGGATGTATTTTCCCAAAGCACCTCATCCCAAGTAGAATCCAAGCTGGAGAGGTACTTCCAAGCCACACAGAATAAAGACTGGAATCAGGTCATGGATATGATCAATCCAAGGATTTTCAATTTTGCTCCTCGGGAATTAATGGTTCAACTTTATTCCCAAATGGAATCTGATACGGGTATGGACATGAAGTTTACCGAGATGGAAATCCTTCACATCAAAAAGGGGATCAACCTGCGAGACACCACCTACATGCCGGTGGACTACAAAATGACACTACTGATTCAGCTCCACCCTTCGAGGTACCAAAATGCAGATGAATTGCAATCCATGTTAGCGGGATTTGAATTGGCCTATGCAGGACAAGAAATCAACTTTGATGAAGCGAGCAAAAAATTTACCATCCGGGTTAGAAACACGCTCATCGCCTCCTCCAAACTCAATTCTGATACTTGGTTTTTTGGAGAATACAAGCCCTCCGATCCTATTACCAAGCTCATCTTTCCCCTTGAAATTCTTAAAAAACTGGAACAGGGCTGGAATTAATTGTTCTTTATAAATTTGCTCTAAGTCTTCTTCAGCCGTCTACAACCGCAGGCTGAGAACTGATCCATTTTCCCTTGATCCAAATGAACTTCACCCGACTGTCATTTCTACTTCCTGTTATTCTCCTTTTTTCTTGCCAAGAACCTGCCCCTCTGCAAGAATATTGGCTGACAGATCCTAAAGCGGGCGTTCTTTTTGAATCAATCAAAGAAGAGCAAAGCCCGAAAGACTCAACTTTACTTTTATTGGTCGACTCAGAAACGACCTACCAAATCATGGATGGGTTTGGCTTTACTCTAAGTCAAGGTTCGGCAAAACACCTGCTTGCCATGAGTGATTCAGCAAGGTTAGCCTTACTTCAGGAGCTATTTGGAAATGGAGAAAAAGATATAAGAACCACCTACATCCGCCTACCTGTCGCCGCCTCAGATTTGAATGAATTTCCATTTTCCTACAATGACCTTTCAGACTCCACAGCGACCGATTCCGAATTGGAAAATTTCAGCCTCAGCTACGACACTTTGGATGTAATTCCTGTTTTGAAACAGATTTTGGAAATCAATCCAGACATCAAACTCATGGCCTCTCCTTGGTCTCCTCCCAAATGGATGAAGGATAACAAAGACACGAGAGGGGGATCACTTTTGGAGAAATTTGAGCCAGTTTATGCGCAGTATCTAGTGAGATACATTCAGGAAATGGAAAAGTTAGGGTTTCAAATTGATGCCCTAACCATTCAAAATGAACCTTTGCATCCGGGCAACAACCCTTCTTTGCTCATGCTTCCTGAACAGCAAGCCCGATTCATCGGTCTGCATTTAGGGCCTGCATTTCAGGCAGCAGGCATTAAAACAAAAATTATAGTCTACGATCACAATGCCGACCGGCCTGATTATCCGATCACCGTGTTATCTGATTCCATCGCCAATCCATTTATCGACGGTTCTGCCTTTCACCTCTATGGTGGACAAATCGAAGCATTATCAGAAGTACATCAAGCCTTTCCGGACAAAAACATCTACTTCACCGAGCAATGGGTCGGCGCACCGGGGAATCTGGCCGGTGATATCCCCTGGCATGTCAAAAATCTGTTGATCGGTGCTCCCCGCAATTGGGCCAAAACGGTGCTGGAATGGAATCTCTGTTCCAACCCTGAACTTACCCCACATTCCGATCGAGGTGGCTGTGACCGATGCCTGGGTGCTGTCACCATCGATGGAGATCAGGTAGTGAGAAATCCGGCGTATTACGTAATCGCCCATGCCAGCAAGTTTGTAGATCCGGGTTCGGTGAGAATTGATTCCAATCCGATTGAAGGTCTCCATAATGTGGCATTTCTTCGTCCTGATGGCAAAAGAGTCATGATCGCACTGAATGATTCCCAAAAGCCTATCAGTTTCAAAATTCAGGATAAAGAAAAAGTGATCTATGCTTCGCTCAATCCCGGCGCAACGGGAACATGGGTATGGTAAATTTGAATTGGGCTAAAGCCCTGAGGGCTTTATAGATCCTCTTTAGGAATGGGCTAAAGCCACATTCCTATTCAATGGAGAGAAATTCTATTGATTGAATCGCCTTCTGGTTAAGCTGGAAAAAACAAATTGAGGATGAAGACCTTATGTGCTTAAGACCCATTAGAAATCACACTTCATATCCTCTCTGAACTTTTAGTAGTAAAAACATCTTGTGCTCTATTTCTATCACCCTCTGCGAACTTCGCGTCTCTGCGGTGAATAATCACTCATTGAGCACTTAATTCCATCTTTCGCGCACTTGACGGCTAAAGCTTTGGCTCCAGCCACATTCCTCCCAAAAAAACCAACATCCCTATCAACCAAATCCAAGGTGAAATCTGCCTGTACTGATCTTTCTCGGCCTTTATGGAATCTTGCTGAATGTCTGAAATATACCTTGAAGTACTTACCGACGGAAAATCCTCAGCTTGGTAACTGTAGACCGAAAAATCACCTTCGGCATCTATCCAGCCAAAGTCCGAAGGCACCCATTTTCCTTCTGTTTCAAATCTATTAATCGAATTGGGCTTCAGCCAAATGGTATCTTTTCCAACATTCAAAAGTTCGGGTAAACTATCCTCTTCAAACAAGGTAATCTTACTCTCCAATCCCTGAAAAACCGGTGCATTCAATCGCTTAGATCGAGGCTCGGCAGGTTCCATCGCTCCAAACACAGCACCCCAAATCTCCTCATAGGCCTCCTTTTTTCCCTCCAAGACCAAGGAATAGCTAGACTCCAGCAAACTGATTCCAATTTGTGCACTTCCCACCCGCTGAATCGCAATTCGCTTTTCCAGAAATAGCTGCTGTCCCCGCTTTTCTTTCCAGGAAAAAGGCAAGGCTTCTAACCCGTTTTCCAGTTCAGCTTTGGCAGCTTCCAACTCAAAATCAGTCCCAAAAAGTCGATTGACCTGCTGTGCAACTGCCTTGGGATCGCCGACTTGAATCATCACGAGATTTCCCTTTCCGGCTTTCACCCAGTCCTGAACAGACTTTTGAGCAAGTTGGGCTGGATCAATGATTCGTACTTGGAGTGAGTCATTTTTCCCTTCTGTTTCCAAAAAGGTCTCTCGGGAAAGCTGAATCTGCTCGCTGACCGTCTCACCTTTTTCCCTGAGCCAAGCAGCAAGCGTCCGACTTTCCATACTCGGAAAACCCATTTGTACCTGATACTTTTTAGGAACAGATGGACCAGTAAAATAGCGAAGGACCGCAAGGGTATCATTTCCCAACATGAGCGGAACTTCTACCCTACCCTGACCTGCTGACTTAAACTCAAGTACACCTTGATTCCAGCCTACATTCAAGGCAAGTGAATCGGTTTTAGGAAGACTGGTTTTGAGAATCTGATCTGGTTTAGAAGTATAAACTGAGAAAAAAACCCGCTGAGCCTCACCCTTTCGGACATACCCTTTCCAAGAAATGTCTTTGATCAAGCCATTTTGTTTGGGTAAAACCCAGTCTACTTGCAAGCCACGAAACGGATACAAATCCCCTGCTGAAAATTCCTTTCCTAACAGCACTACTTGATCTGACTGTTGTTCAAAATCAGTGATCTCCACGGAATTTTCCAGATCCAAACTGTCCTGCCAAAAGTCTATTTCAGACCTTTCCAACCCCTTTTCATAGACCAACCAAGGCTCAGACTCCTTTGGATTTAGGATTTGAGGCCGAAGAAGGGAAAAAGCCAAAAAAGACCAAAAACCAAGAAATAACAGGATTTTGACCTGGAGTCGGTTTTTTAAAACTCCCTTTTTCCAATAAAAAAGTACCAAAGACAATCCAATCATCAAGACCAAAATCAAGCTGGTCCAAATGAAATAATCAGAAGCTATTGGGAAGAAGGAAATACTCATGGATTCTTCTTTAAAAAGGCATTTTTCAAGGCCTGATTGGAAAGCTGACTCGGACCCGTGGACTTGTAGTTTTTAGCAAAAGGATACAGCTTTTCGCGCAGGAGAGTTTGTCCCTTCTGATCCAGTTTTCCCGCTTCCAATTCCTGCAATGCCAACAAAAGAGACCAATCTTCCAAACCGGTGTTTTGCATTCGTACTGACCATAACTGCCCCAATTGCCTGACTTTTTCCCGTTCAGACGACGTAAGCTCCTGCTTCAGTAAAAACCCTATCACCTCCGAAGCCAAGGGTTCGATCTGGGCCTCCAGCTGTGTCAAGTTCTTTTCCAAGCGAGTTCCCAATTGCTCCAATTTCCCACTCAATCGAATCTCATCCACTTTGATCGGAGGAGGATCGTAGCCCGTTCGCTTGATATACACTCTGGACTTTTGCTGTACTGTTTTGAGCAGTTCCAAGGCTTTGTATTGGAAAGGCAGGGATTTTTCAGGATCGAAAAGGCGTAAATACAGCTCTGCCTGCCACATTTGCTCAAGAGCCGATTTCAAAGCACCACGGGTACTTTTTTCAAAATAGGTATTCAACTCTTCCGAATCGTGCGCATGCATGAAGTCAGCTAGTAGACTTTCGATTCCTCCTCCTGTAGTTTTTTCCTCCTCTTGAGAATGCTCCTCGTGGCCTTCTTCCTCTATTTTGAAATCAGGATCGTGCTCCCCTTCCTGATCATGCAGGTGCATGTAGCCGCTTAGGAGGTCTCCCTCCTCTCCTTCCATTGTTCCTCCACCTGCGGAAGATTCAAATTCCTCTCCGAGGTATTGTCCATAGCGCAAGCGAAGGAGCTTTTGATCATACCCAATCTCATTGGAAGTGGAGTTAAACTCCTTCCCCGATTTCCTTTTCTTCTCAGCGATCAGCTTTTCAGTATCGATAATAATTTGCCGTTGACTGCGAAAATAATCAGGCAGCACATTGATCGCCATGCCCTCAAAAGCCTCTTCGCTGTCATCACTTTCATCAAAATACTTGATGAAATAGGTGTCCGATCGGGAAAAGTTGGCTTCCGGCTGCTTATTGTCCCGAGCCGACCAATAGTAGTACAACTCATCCCCAGGCTTGAAATCCATACCTGATAGATCTAGCATCAATTCGTTGGATTTACGCTGAAAAGGTCGGTTCTCCACATGGATCTGAGTTTCCCGGAACTTCACATTCTCTCCACTTCCTCTGACTAAGGTCGCGACAATCACGACTTCCTGAACCAAAAAATCATCGAAAATCTGAGCCTTAAGTGAGATTTTGGGATTGTTTCCGGGGAAAAAGAACTTGTATCTTTCCTTCTCCTGAGGCTCGATGACCGGACTCAGATCTTCCACCGCCTCCAAGGTGTAAAACTCCGATTGGAAAACAGTCTGATCCTGCCGAAAGGCCTGAATGGAATAAATACCCGAACCGAGGAACTGCTCTTGAAGAGAAAAACTGGCTTTATTTCTCAGAAATGGGAGTTTTTCATTCCCTGAATTCACCAAAAAAACTTCCATCTCATCTCCATTTTGGAAACTCAATTCCCATTTCAATCGAGAGCCTTTCAAAGCTTTGACATTCAGATTGGATTCGGTTTTGGAAGGAAGGCCCGTGTAAGCTGGGGCCTGAATTTGAACTTGGGCCGATTGAAGAATGGGTAGGTAAGAATTGGAAACAGTTTGGGCTAATTCATTCGTCTGAGAAGTAGCGCTTAATGGAGTTTGATTGGAATGGCTTAGATAAGGAATCGCAAAAGATAGCAGAACTGATCCCGCAAAAACCGCCAAAAAGGGCCAAAGACCAGCTCTCCAAACAGATATTTTCTTTGGGATTTGTTTCAAAATCCGTGAAATCTGCAGCTTTTCGGCAATGTTCAGTTCCTTTTTGTCCAGCAGTTCCAAACTGAATTCCAGATTGCCTGCTTGCTGATGCACGACCTGAACTGCCTTTTTCCGTTGATTTCGAAAAGCACCCAAAGCCATGGCAATGATTACTGTCCCCGGACCGGTCACCACACTTTTCCAAGTAGTATCTTCCCACCAAAGCCCCAAAATCAAGGCAATACTCACATTGAGCAAAAGAGCCTTCAACCAAAGATTGGCTGACAGCTGACGCTCGATCGAGTCGATATGGGATTGGAGCTTTTTCACAGATTGGCGCGGTAAGCGAGTACGCGTTCGACAGCAAAGAGGCTCACTAATAGAACCAAAAGCCACTCATTTAGAGTTGCTGCTTTAGTCAATTTGGATTTAGGAATGACTGAAAATTTCTGTTCGAGTTGGCTTTTGCTGATTTTCAAGTCAGCTTTTCCAAGCCCCAAATGAGTTAAAATATGACCTAAAACACGCTCAGGCAAAAGCCCGTTTTCTACCATTTCATCCCAGTTTTGGTAAGTGGAATTACTTAAAGTGAAAACTTGATCTTTATTTTCAATTAATTGATTTTCAGATAAAAATAAAATCTGATTCTCTTTCAGATTTGAACTCAAATCATCTGAAAACAAAAACTCAGCCCCCTCCAATTCACCTTCAGTAAACTTCAATCCGTAAACCTCTGAAATGGCATATAAAGCAGCTCGGATACTTGTTTTCTTTTCATCCGACAATTCCCCAAAAGCATAAAGAAATTGACCAGAAATAGGCTTAGCTGAACTCCCCCTAGAAGCTGTTTTCACCAAAATCCCTTTCGGATCCAATTCCAAAAACTCACCTGATTCCAAAGAAATGCTCGGGCTGCTTGATTTGGAAATGTAATTTTCAGCCACATGAATTACAGGTTGCTGAGGGACCCAATAGCTGTTTTTGGGGAAAAATGAATCCTGCAAACCCGTATAGAAGTAAATCGAGTCTGTATCCCCAGCCAACTCCTCCAGATACTTCTGCAGGTTCTTTGGAGAGAAATCCAAACTTGAAATCTGTTGATCCTGATAATCCGGTAAGCCAGCCGCCAACCAACGAACTTGCTGACCATTCTGAGCCGCTTGCTCGAGTTCGAATCGAAACTCCGCCTCCACCTGTTCATCCGGCCAAATCAGATGCACGACTTTATAGGCTCGACTGCTTCCCAGCCCTTTCCAAATCAATCCAGCAAAGAGAAAAACAAGGATTGCCAAGAGTAGCATTCGAACCAAGAGCAAGAGCCAATTCTCGAGTTTGACGGATCGGCTAGATTGGGATTCTTTGGGATCCAACCAAGGAAAAGCCGCCCAAGCGATCACTTTACCCTTTTTTCCATTCCACAAATGGATCAAAACAGGAATCGTCAAACCCAAAAGTCCCCAAAGCAAAGTCGGCTGAATCCACTCCATCAGGATAGCTTTTTTCGGTTCAAAATCTGCCTCACCACAGCTGCCAAAGGCTCCTTCATCGACACCCGAATCAACCGCACGTTCGGACCTTGGAAGGTTTGATCCAAGTGATTGAGGTAGGCTTGAAACTTGCTCCGAAATTCTGTCTGCATCACTTTAGCGTCCTGCACCACTTCCTGTCCGGATTCCAAATCCCGGAACACAAGATTTCCTTCCAGCTTGAAGTCCAACTCCTGTTCTCCCAATATCTGAATCAGCATCAGTTCCTTTCGTGGATGATTAAAGGCCTTGATCAAGTTTTCCCATTCTGATTCTTTTTGTAAAAAGTCGGAAACCCAAATCACCAATTCCCTTTCTTTTCCCTGAAGAAAAGACTTCGAAATCGACTGCAAAGGCCAAGCACCAGCGGCTTTTGCCTGCTCCAGAAACAATAAAATACGCTGAAAGCTTTTGGGACTTGGAGCCACTTTTTGTTCGATTTTACCTTCGGAAAGCGAAAAATAACTCAAGCCATCCCCTTGCAAAAAACCTAAATAGGCTAATGAAGCAATCAGATTTTTAGCATAATCCAGCCTGGAAATACTGTTTTCGGCATAATTCATCGAACCCGACAGATCCAACATCAAGCGAATTTGAAGATTGCTCTCGGTGGTGGATTCCTTGATCATGTATTTTCCTGATCTTGAAAAATACTTCCAGTCGATCCGCTTGAGATCATCGCCGGGCTGATAGTGCCGGTATTGCTCAAACTCGCTGCCGACCCCCACACGGATACCCGAGTGGATGCCTTGCCTCAATTGCTGACTGATGAGTCGGGCAGCGAGGCGCAGGTCGTTAAGCTTGATGATCTCCAGATTACTTGGCATGAACAGGAACTTGCTCGAGGATCTTCTTGATGATAAAGTCGGTATCCAGCTGCTCGGCTTCAGCTCGGAAATGCAGGGAAATCCGATGTCTCAGGACCGGATAGATCAAGTGCCGAATATCTTCAGGGATCACGGAAAATCGGCCTTTTACGATAGCTCTTGCTTTGGCACACAGCACCAGAGCTTGACCGGCACGAGTTCCAGCCCCCCATTCCACATAGTTTTTCACTTCGGCCACCGTAGTGCTTTCCAATCGTGTCGCACGAATCAGTCTATTGATATAACCCATCAATGCCGAGTCCAAATGCACCTGTCGGGTGAGTTCCTGAAGCTGCTTGACTTCTGCTCCGGAAAGGACCTTTTCAGGAGAAGCCTTGTAGGTTCCTGTGGTTTTTTGGAGCACCTCCAATTCCTCCTGCTCGGAAGGATAGCCCAATTTGATGTAAAGTAGAAATCGGTCCAGTTGAGCCTCGGGAAGAGGATAAGTGCCGCTTTGCTCGATAGGGTTTTGCGTAGCAATGATCAAAAAAGGATCGGGAAGCGGATAGTTTTTACCGGCGTAGGTTACCAGTTTTTCTTGCATGGCTTCCAGTAAAGCTGCTTGCGTTTTTGGAGGCGTTCGGTTGATCTCATCAGCCAGAACCATATTGGCAAAAATCGGCCCTTGGTTAAACTGGAAAAACTTCTTGCCCGTGCTATGGTCTTCCTCGAGAATTTCTGTGCCAATAATGTCACCCGGCATCAAATCGGGAGTAAACTGGATCCGCTTGAAGCTCAGCTCCATCACCTCGGAAATGGTTTTGACCATCAGGGTTTTTGCCAGGCCGGGAACGCCCTCTAGCAAACAATGCCCTCCTGCCAAAAGCGTAATGATCACCTCGTCCAGAACTTCCTCCTGCCCGACGATAACCTTGGCAATTTCTTTTTTCAGCAGCGGAATCTTCTCCACCAGCTGTTGGTATTTGATGAGTTCGGTCTCCAAGTTGGTTAAGTTAAAGCGTACATGACAATATTTACCCCGAAACGGGTATTGTCGATTTTATTAAAGCGCTTGTTTCGAAAATCGTAATCCCATTCGCAGCCGTAATCCTTGTTGCTATACAGCACGCCGATCCGGCCGTTGATTTGAATGGCTTTGAGGTAATCGTGGACGAGGTCATCTCCCCAGCCATTGAGCTCAAAGGAAGTAGTCGGCGGACCATCCTCAAACTCAAAGAAGCATCGGTAAAGCCAATGGTCGTTCGGGATTTTTTGCAAAGCTTCGGGATCAAAGGTTCGGGCCATTTCTTTTTCGAAGGACTTCGCAAATAGGCCATCAATGTCATGATTGCAGTCATCCACAAAGACAAAACCACCCCGCTCTATATAGTTTTTGAAAATCTGCCGCTCCTGCTGGGTAAACTCCACGAGCTTATGCCCGCTGAGGTAACAAAAGGGACTTTTGTAAATCTCTTCGCTGCTCAATTCAATCACACGCTCTTTCTCATCCACCGGAATCGTGGTATACTCTACCAGGCTATGCAGGATATTGGAAGGCATGCGCTGATCCGTATCCCAATTGCCGGAGGTGTATTTGATGCGGGTGAAGAAGAAGTTCATAACCTTTAAGTATATAGTCGATAGTCCATAGACCATAGATGAAAGATCAACTATGGACCATGGACTATTTACTATTGACTCAATTTTAAACTGCGTCAGACAAAGAAGTAAACGTAAAGTCCCTGATCTTCATCGGAGGAACCATGTTTCCACCGGTTCGCTCGGGTTTGCCCATTGCTTCGATATTGTTGAGCATGATGATTGGGCTCTCATTGAAGCGGAAGTTTTTCACAGGAAATTTGATCTTGCCATTTTCGATATAGAAAGTACCGTCTCGGGTCAGTCCTGTGTAAAGCAAGGTTTGAGGATCGACCGCACGGATATACCAGAAACGAGTCACTAAAATGCCTCTTTCCGTATTTCGGATCATGTCAGCCAGTGATTGATCGCCACCTGCAAAGATGAATCCCTGAGGTCTTGGTACAACCTTTACCCCTTGCTTTTGTGCCCAATAGCGGGAATAGA
>CALRRX020000025.1:0-12386 GCA_943370675.1 Reyranella massiliensis 521
GCCCCACTTGGAGATGGACCGGATATGAAAACTCCTACGTCAATCTCGATGGTCAGATCATCCAATCTGTCAGCGGAGGTTCACACTGGGGTGGTGGAATGATGCTTTCTGCCTGGGATCAAGCTAGATTTGGATATCTGACTTTGAGAAATGGCAACTGGAATGGAAAACAACTCATTCCAAAATCCTGGATAGACCTTTCCCGCACTCCCACTTCGGCAAATCCAGGCTATGGATTCATGAATTACTTTCTAAACAATGACCTCAAAGAAGTACCAGCTGCACCCAAGTCCGCTTTTTTACATATTGGTGCAGGCACTAACATGATCTACGTGGATCAGGAAAACGACCTACTGATCGTGGCTCGGTGGATTCCAAACGGAGATAAAGCAGAACTGGTCAGGTTGATTTTGGAAAGTCTACCAAAAAAATAACTTACAGCATTCTGTCAGAGATCTGCGGCTGAACGTGCAGCTTTTGCATCTCAGGCGACACAATCGAATACCCTAATTCTAAAGGAGAAGGCCCGATCCACTGGGCCTTTTTTCCTTTTAAGGTAATCGTCTTTTCGGCAGGATCGATCGTCAAGACAGCAAAAAGTGGATCAGAATACGGACAGGTGAATTTAAGATTTGGATATTGGGAATGAGCGTCCTCATACAAGGATAAGTGTGCTAGCTTTTCCCCTACCCAATAATAAGATGCTGAATTGAGATGCAAATAATTGACGCCGCCAACCTCGATATGCTGATCCACATGCGCATGCCCATTGACAGCTAGCAGGATCTTATGAGAAAACTCACTAAGCAAATCCTGAATTTCCTGTGCATTGTCAATGGTGTATATTCCAGCGATCGGTTGATGAGAAATGATCAAAACAGGCTTTTCCGCTTTCGTTAGTTCCGCTCTCAGCCATGCCTGTTGATCAGGCCCGATGTAAGAAGGATAGCCTGATTTATAGCTGGGTGAACCGGTATCATTTCCATCTAAGACTAAAAGCTGGACACCATTTACCTCTGCGGAATAATACTTACTTGGCATTCCATACTTCTGGACCACCTCTTCTCGGGAAAATCCCCCATCCATATCGTGATTTCCAAGCACATGAAACGAATTGGAGTGCGCTTGATTGAAGGCTTGGATGTAAGGTTGATTTTCGGGTTTGGGAATGGCAAAATCACCCAGCTGGACTAAAGCATCCACTTTTTCTCTTTTCATTTCCTCCAAAAAGGAAGTGAATCGTATCTCCGGATCATGAATAATATCGACATGCAAGTCAGTGATCATTCCAAACTTAATTGATTGTTGATGTTTGGAAAAAAGACCTAGCAGTGAATCAGGGATTGCCAAGGCAAGCACAGCGGCTGATGATATTTTTAAAAAGTCTCTTCGAGAATGGTTTTGAGTATTCATGAATTTCATGGTTTTAAAATAGATCCGGTAGCTCAGAGCTTTTGGTACATGATCAAGGCAGGTACAAGTCCCAATTGAGGATGACGATAGGCGGCCGGGATCTCTCCTATGACTTCAAAGCCCAAAGTCTTCCAAAGGTTGACAGCCTTCTCGTTAGTTTTGATGACAAAGTTGAATTGCATGGCTTCAAACCCAAGCCTCTTTGCCTCGAGGAGGGCAAATTTACCCATGGCTTTTCCAATTCCTTTTCCGGAAGCTTTTTCAGAAACCATAAAACCCGCATTGCAAATGTGATTTCCGAGATCGGGCTGGTTAGCCTTAAGATAAAATGTTCCTAAAATTTCACCTTCTTGCTCCGTCACATAGGTGATTTTATCCTCATTCAGCCAATAATCCAGCATCTTTTCCCTGCTAGACTTGGGATCAAAGACATAAGTCCCTCCTGCTCTGATGATCGGACGGAGAATTTCCCAAAGGGAATCTTGGTCTTCCTTACGAGCTCTTCGGATCAATAAATCAGAATTCATTTCATGAGTAATTTGACAACAACCTTCTTGATCGTTCTTCGATCTTACTAAAATTCCTCCAAAAACATTCGATTTGTTTAAGGAATAAAGGCAAGCAAGCTCTCTTTAATACCAATCTTAATTCCACCTCTAGAATTTGACTTTTCAATTAAGATTTAGCCTGATATCTTCGCTCAGCAAACCTCCATCATGCCCCAACCTACCTCTTATCAAAAAGTCCCCGGATTGATTATGGCTCTGTCTTCAGCCATATTTTGGGGAATATCAGGTACCTGTGCCCAGTTTCTCTTTGAGAAAAAGGGGCTCGATCCCGCTTGGCTAGTGACTTGGAGGATGATTCTAGCGGGTGCGATTTTGGTGATTTTCTCAGTAGCAACAGAAAAAAAAGTCGCCTTTGAGATCTGGAAAAAGCCAAAGAATGCAATCAAGCTTCTGCTTTTTGGAATTCTCGGGATGGTGGCGGTACAGTTCACTTATTTCTACAGCATCTCGCTATCCAATGCAGCCACCGCGACTATACTTCAGTACATCGGGCCTGTATTTGTGGTTGCATTTTATGCCATCAAAAATAGAAAATGGCCAATTCTAGCAGAGTATGGAGCGTTAGTACTTGCACTTTCTGGTACTTTTTTGCTGGTCACTCATGGTTCTCTGGATGAGTTGGTGATTTCAGAGCAAGCTATCTTTTGGGGAATTCTATCCGCATTGGCCTTAGCATTTTACACCATTCAACCTGTGGGATTACTAAGGAGATTTTCTCCTGCCGCAGTGACAGGTTGGGGAATGCTCGTTGGAGGGTTGTTTTTCTCGCTTTATACCCAGCCTTGGAGTGTTTCCGGAGATTGGGATTCAGGAACTTGGCTGGCTTTCAGTTACATTGTCCTCTTCGGCACTGTGACTGCCTTTTACTTTTTCTTGAAATCAGTCACCATCATCGGGGCTACCTATGCTAGCCTTTTGTGTAGTGTAGAACCTTTAGCAGCGGCATTGACTGCTGTTTTTTGGCTTGGGGTTTCGTTTACTGGAGTAGATTGGTTAGGTACCATCTTGATTCTACTTACCGTGGTTTTGTTGACCCTTTCCAAAGACAACAAATCAGGAATTTAGCGAAAGAAAAAAATCAGATATCGAGCGTTTCGCAGAATCTGTCAAACACTTTGATAAACTCAGTGAATTGCTCCACTTCTACAGGCTTGACAATGTAGCAGCTCGCCTGCTCCTGGTAACTTTTCAAAATGTCATCCTGAACAGAGGAAGTGGTTAGCATAATTACTGGAATATCTCTGGTTTCTTCGTTATCCTTTACCTCTGTTAACACTTCATGCCCTGTCTTTAAGGGTAAATTTATGTCCAGTAGAACGACGTCAGGCTTTGGCTTTTCGGCATACTCTCCTCTTCCAAAAAGATAGTCTACGCCTTCTTTACCATTTTTCACGACCTCCAACTGTACTAAAAACTTACTGTCTTCGAGCGCTTCAGTGGCTAGCAAGACATCTCCAGGATTATCCTCAATCAGCAGCACTTTAATCCTTTTCATAAATTCAATAGGTTTGAGAAGCTTGGGTAATTGTATGATTCTACGGATACGCTATTTTACTCAACATGAAGCTTTTCAATCAGCTCCTTGTATAATCCCCTTCGAATCGGAATAGATACATCTCCAAGGTTTATTTTTTTTGCATTAAATGAGGTGACATGATTCACATTGATCAAGAAAGACTTGTGAACCCGGATAAACTGCTCCTCGGGAAGTTTGTCCTCAAACCCTTTCAAGATATCCCTGACAAGATAGGATTTCACTTTGGTAAACACCTTGGTGTACAATCCGTCCGCCTTTAGATAAAGGAGTTCGTTGAATGGAATAGGAACCAAATATCCCTTATCCATCACTTTCAATGATCCTTTCGATTTTTTGGCATTTGCAGGTTTTTCTTCGTGGCGCTTTAGTCCAAAAAACACAGCCGCCTTTAAAGAGTCCATCGTAAATGGCTTCAAAAGATAGCCTTCATGAATTTCAGAAGAAATTCTTTCCAAAAACTCCGTACCTGAATACGCAGTACTAAACACAATAGGAACGTCGTACTTTTCACGGATTTGGTATGCCAAGTCGATACCATCCACATCACCTTTGATCAAAATATCCATCAATACCAAGTCGACTAGGTTGCCATCCAAAAACTCCATAGCACTTTGAGCATTGTCAACAATTGCTGCTACTTGATAATCTAGACCTGTCAAAATCTCGGCAATATTGGAAGCCAATTCTTCCTCGTCCTCTACGATTAAGATTTTTTTCATAAGTATAAAAATAGAAATAATGTCATGAAAACCTGATTTTGACTAAATATAGAACTCTTCATTTCTACTTCTTTGCAATTAATTGTAAATATAAAGCTGTTGCAAGGGTTGAATCAGGAATTCTTTCACTGTAATTTCATATTATCAAAATTTGAGGAATGTCTAATAATATTTTCGGCACTTCTCCTCTCCAATTAGCATGAAAACAGCCCCTTACATTGACCTCAACAAACCCGAAATGCTCAAGTTCTTCCTCGAAAATACCGAGGATGTCATGGTGATTTTAAATGAGGAAATGGAGGCTGTCTTTTTATCAGAGACTTTTGAAAAAGTACTTGAAATACCTGTATTGCCTAATCTGGGACGCAAATTCAATGAAGTAGTCATTAACTTCCCCTCGCTACCTCTGATGAAACCCAATCAGAAGATGGTGATTCCTATTACAACTAAGGTGACTAAGCGCAGCCTGATGTTTGAATTCTTGTTTCGTCACGTGACGCTAAGTGATGTGCCGGGGAAATTGATTTTTTGTGTGGGAAAAGATGTCACGGAGCGAGAGCAAGTGCTAAAGAAATTTAAAGACATCGCATTCAAGGAAAAAGAGCTCAGCCAGATGAAGTCGAGATTTGTCTCCATGGCCTCTCACGAGTTTAAAACACCAATTGCAACGATTGTCAGCAGTGTGATGATCATGCAAATGCTGCTCGACAAGGAATTTTCAGAAGAAATAAAAACAAAGCTTCTAGGACACATAGACAAGGTGCTCAACCAGAGTAATCGATTGACTTCGATCATGAGTGATGTCTTGCTTTTAGAAAAAAGCATTCAGCAGGACATAAATCTCAATGTTAAAAAGGTGTTGATCGGAAGATTTGTGAATCAGCTCGTTGCAGATATCAATGACGAAAACTTGGGAAGAAGGACAGTCAAATTATTTTTACCTGAAACAGACAAAACCATCAACACAGATGAATCAATGCTTATTCACGTGCTTAGAAATCTAATTCAAAACGCCTTGAATTACTCTCCAAACTCCTTGGACCCAGAAGTACATTTGAGTTTTATCGGGAATTACGTGGAGATTATGGTAAAGGACTACGGTATTGGAATTCCTAGAGAAGAGCATGATAATATTTTTGGTTCTTTTTACCGCGCAAAAAACGTGGGGAACATCAAGGGTACAGGATTGGGATTAAATATCGTCCAAGAACTAACCAAAAAGCTAAATGGTGAAATCTGGTTTAAAAGTAAAGAAGGTATCGGATCAGAGTTTTATGTTTCTTTTCCGACCAAATAATTTATTTTTTCACCATGGAGTTAGGAAGTAAGTCTTCCTTGATCTCGGCAAATTTTTCGATGGTGGATTCTTTTCCAACTCTGATTCCCTGATTGATTCCAGAGCCTTTTTTCATAGTCACCATTCCTTCCAAAATGGAATAGCCTCCTATGTTAACTTCATTTTCCAAGTAGCAAAAATCTCCAATGATGGATTCATGACCAATGGAACACTTTTCTCCTAAAAAATTAAAGTTACCTACCATTGTACCAAAGTTGATCAAACTGCCCTCAAGGATGACATTGCCCTTGCCAAAAATGCAGTCTCTGGAAATCCAAGATCCCATGGAAATCAGATTGGGATATTCTAGATTTTTAATGGAAGCCAGTTTCTTAATCATCCCAGCTTTTTCATAAATCGAAGGAAGGGCGATTACCACAGCGATTTTTTTACCATTAAGAACTTCTTCAGGCTGACCCAATACAGGATAACCCGCAACCTTTTTCCCCTCAAGGCTGTGGCTTTCATCTACAAAACCTAAGATATTATGGCGCAGTCCAAACTGAGAAAAGTTCCTAGCGATGTATTCACCCAATTTGTTAGCACCAACAATTATCAAGTCCATGATTAAATTCTTGAGTTTTCAAAAAAATTCCTTTTAGTCAGAAATCCAAAAACCAGCACTATTAGTTGAATTCCCTACAAACATATTTCACACTAACTTCTAGTAAAGAAAACAGGATTTTGAATAAAAAGATAAAACTCGCTAGAAAATTTTGGGCAGAACCTAAATTCTTGCCTGATAGGTGTACAATTGGAAATAGCGCCCTTCCTGAGCGAGCAATTCTTCATGCTTCCCTTGTTCGACAATTTTCCCCTGCTCAATCACCAAAATCTGATCGGCTTGTCGAATCGTGCTCAATCTGTGAGCAATAACGAAAGTGGTTCTGCCTTCCATCAATTTTTTCAAACTTTCTTGAATCAAAGTTTCTGATTCTGTATCCAGATTTGAAGTAGCCTCATCCAAAATCAAAATTTTCGGATCTGCCAAAATTGCCCTAGCTATGGCAATTCGTTGACGCTGCCCACCAGAAAGCTTCACTCCTCTCTCGCCAATTAATGTATCCAGACCTTGTTCAAATCGATCTGTAAACTCTTGTACGTGTGCTGCGTGAACAGCCATTTTCAATTGTTCTTCGGTCGCATGAGGTCTTGGAAAAAGGATGTTTTCTCTAATCGTACCTTCAAAAAGAAAATCATCCTGCAAAACCACACCCAATTGTGATCTGAAAGAATCGAGGCTGATCGTCTGAAGATCTCTTCCATCCAAATAAATAGTACCCGAGTCTGGATTTAGAAATGTGGCAGCAAGCCCTGCAATGGTAGTCTTACCAGAGCCTGAAGTACCTACGAGCGCAGTCACTGATCCCGCTGGGGCTTTGAAGCTAATTCCTTTGACTACCTCCTTACCTGATTCATAAGCAAAAGAGACCTGCTCAAATGTAATTTCCCCGTTCACCTTTTCGAGCTGTACTGTTCGCTTGCGATCATCAGATTCCAACGGCATGTTCATGATTTCCTCCGTTCTATCCAATCCTGCAAAAGCTTCTGTCAGCTGACTGCCGATATTGGACATCTGCACAATTGGCGCAATCATAAATCCGAGATAAAGCGTAAATGCCAAAAAATCACCAAAAGTCATTTTGCCTTCCATGATCATATACCCACCAATCCCCATAATTCCTGCCGATGCCAAGCCCAGCAGTAAAGCACCAGCAGAGGTCACGAAACTAGTGGCGGTAAGGCTGGCCTTTACATTTTGGAAAAGCTCATCTACTCCTTTTTCGAAAGTTCTTATTTCTTGAGCTTCTGCATTAAAGCCCTTGATCACACGGATTCCACCCAACGTTTCGGTCAATCTGCCAGTCACTTGCGCATTTATTTTCCCACGCTCTCTGAAGATTGGTCTTATTTTTCCAAATGCCTTTAAAGACACTAACCCAAAGATGAGAACTGGCAGTAGCACATAAAGTGTCATCATTGGACTAATCGAAATCAATAAACCAAGCGAAATTATGGCGGTCAAAATCCCCCCGATCATTTGGGCAAATCCTGTCCCTACTAGGTTTCTGACTCCCTCGACATCCGTCATGATTCTAGATACCAATTCTCCAGTTTTAGCATTATCGAAAAACCGTATTGGCAACTTGATGATGTGCTGCTGGACTTTCGAGCGTAGTTTGGCTATTAAATGCTGAGCCTCTACACTCAATATCTGAGTCAATGAATAAGAAGTCACCGACTGGACAACAATGGAAAGGATTACAATCAAAATCAGCCATTTCAACATATCAAGATCGTTGCTAGGAATCACATCATCGATCAAATATTTACTTGCACCAGGCAAGACCAAACCCGATAGTCTACTGATGATGATCAAAAAAAGTCCCAGAAAGAGGTGCTTTCTTCTTGGCCAAATAATGGTAGAAAATACCTGTCGCATGGTGACGCGACGCTCTTTAGTTTTTGTCATAGGATGATGGAGATAAAAAAGGAACCCCGAAAAAATCCTCGGGGTTCACTTTTATTTTTCTTCAGTTATTCTTGGTTTGAGTTTGACAGGCTTACTGGACTTACCTTTCATTCTCAGGTTAATAATCTCTACGGCTAAGGAGAAAAATACTGCGAAATAGATGTAGCCTTTTGGTACTTCAAAATGGAATCCTTCCAAGACCAACATAAAGCCTATCAGAATTAGAAAAGACAGGGCCAAGACTTGTAGAGTTGGGTGTTTGTTGATGAATTTGCTGATGCGACCCGCAAAAGTCATCATCACTCCCAACGAAATGATCACTGCTATAATCATAATGCTGACATGCTCTACCAATCCCACAGCTGTCAGAATGGAATCAAATGAGAAGATGATGTCCAAAAAGACGATTTGGGCCAGAACAGCGCCGACTTTATTTGCTGAGTGAGCCTTAATTTCCTCCGGTTCACCTTCCATTTTATGGTGTATCTCTAATGTAGATTTGGTCAACAGGAAAAGACCTCCGAAAAACAGAATCAAGTCCCTCCCGCTAAAATCATGCTCCATGATGGTAAATAATGGAGTTGTAAATTTGATGATGTAAGAGATGCCCATCAATAATCCAATCCTGAAAAACAAAGCCAAAATCAAACCTAAATTTCTGGCCCTTGCTTGTTGAGATTCAGGAAGCTTATTGGAAACGATAGAGATAAAAATGATGTTATCCACCCCTAAGACGATTTCTAAAAAAGTCAGAGTAAGAAGTGAGATCCAAGTATCGGTTTG
Organism: Reyranella massiliensis 521; assembly: GCA_943370675.1. Taxonomy (GTDB): domain Bacteria; phylum Bacteroidota; class Bacteroidia; order Cytophagales; family Cyclobacteriaceae; genus Algoriphagus. The sequence goes on from CALRRX020000025.1 coordinate 8,831, forward strand.
TAAGAATATTTCCATATTTAGTTGATTTTTTTTGTAAACGTAAAAAGCCTGTCAAAAAGGGACAGGCTTTAAATCTTTAACACTTACTGTTTTTAATTAGTCTTCGGAAGCACATTGGAAATCAATGACACTTTTTCGATAGGTTCCGATGCATTGGAGTAAATTCTCACTACTGAGTTTTGCTTACCCATTTTGCCAGTAGAATTAAATGAAACCTTAATCTCTGCTGACTTGCCTGGAGCTACAGGCTCTTTAGGCCAGCTAGGCACTGTACAACCGCAAGTGGCGGCTACATTGGAGATGACCAAAGGGCTTTTACCAGTATTGGTGAGTACAAATGTGTGTTGCACAGTCTGACCCTGCACGATGTCACCAAAATCAATTGAATTTTCTTTGAATGAAATTACAGCGCCTGATCCTGCGTCCTGAGCGCTTACCTGAAGGACCATCACAAAGGCGAAGAAACTGAATAGAATGGCTAGCTTTTTCATAGAAGTAATTAGGATTTGATGTTCAACTTTCAAATTTGACTCTTTTCGGCTAGATAACCGATACCTAGCGCATTTAATTCCAAATCTGAAAAATACATGCCAAAACTCTAGAATGGTAAAGGTTAAAATTTGTAAAAGAAGATTTATTCCTGATCAATCAGCCCTTTGACAAAAAAGGAGGGCGAGAAATTCACTAAATAAAGTTCATCGGTCGCTCGGGTGATGGCGGTGTAAAGCCATCTGATAAACTCTTTGTCTACCTGATCTTCTACCAAATATCCCTGGTCCACAAATACAGCCTGCCATTGTCCGCCTTGCGCTTTGTGGCAGGTCAGGGCATAAGCAAATTTAACTTGGAGCGCATTGAGGTAAGGATCTTTTCGGATATACTCCATCCGTTCGGTTTTATTGGCTACATCAGCGTAATCAGCTGATACCTGTTCATAGAGGCTTCTATATTGATCACGTGTCAGTGAAGGACTGGAAGAATAAAGGGTATCCAAAATGACCTTAGCTTCAAAAAATGGTTCTTCAGGATAATCCAAAAGTCGAAGTTCTAGCGTGGCAAACCTCAAACCGTACATTTCTTCAAAACTTCTGATTTTCATTACCTCTACCATGTCACCATTAGCTAAAAAATTAACCTTTTCCGATTCTGCCATGTAGGTGTAATTGTTTTTTACAATCATCAGCAAATCGCCTGTGCTGATTTCATCTTCATAGAAATGAATCACTCGCCTGATGTACAAATTATATTGGACTGCGGCTTTATTTGATCGGGTGACGATGGTGGTATTTTCCGTCCCAAATTTGCCATACGCATATCTCAGTCCGTCTTCCAGCCTTTCTGAGGTCATTTTAAAAATGTCTTTGAATAAAAATGTCTGGATTCTGACGAAAGGTTTCTCTGCCTCAAGTTCATTTCTCAATCCGGTTGCGTTGAAAAGAATCCCCGACTCCAACTTTTGACGCATCACTTCGAATAGCTCAATTTGGTCAGCTTCGAGTCTGTAATGTCTGAGCAAATAGCCTGATTCAAGCGCTGGACTGTAAGTGCTGCCAACCGGTGGTAACTGAGCTGTATCCCCAATAAAGATGAGCCTATTTCCAGCACCAGAAAAAACATAGGTAATCAAATCCCAAAGCAAGTTGCCGGACATTCCTCCATCATCGGCAAGCATAGAAGATTCATCCACGATAAAGACGGTGTCTTTGAAGTAATTTTTTTGCAAAACAAACCCTCCTCCCATCGTACCGGGATCTCCTTTAGGCTTGTAGATGATCTTGTGAATCGTGTATGCACCTCTACCAGAATAGTTACTCATCACTTTGGCAGCCCTACCTGTTGGGGCTAGTAATAAGGAGCGCATCTCTATCCTCGGAAGAATTTTCACTAAAGCTGAAATGAGAGACGTTTTACCCGTACCTGCATACCCTTTCAATATAAACACGGGCTTATCGTCTGAATTCTTTTTAAAAAAAGGATCCATTTTCCTAAAGAATTCAGCTTGCCCCTTTGTCGGCTGAAAAGGAAAATATTTTAGGAGCAAGTCAGAAGGCTTTAGATTGCCCTGGTTATTTTTATCCATCGATAAGCGAATGTAAATGTCAAAGGACAAGATCAGCAAAGAAATTGAATCAAAATTTGGCCATCAACTCAGATCAAGAGTCAACGGGGTTTTGATAGAAAATGAAAAAATCCTCATGGTGAAGCACCTAATGGGCAATGGCAGAGAGTTTTGGTCCACACCCGGGGGAGGGATGATATTTGGCATGAGTGCCATTGACAATCTAAAAAGAGAATTTTTAGAAGAAACAGGGCTAATCATTGAAGTAAGCAACTACCTCTTTGTCCATGAATTTTTAGACCCACCCTTACATGCCATGGAGCATTTTTTTGAAGTGAAAAGGATAGAAGGTATTGCAGTACTGGGAAAAGACCCCGAGCTTTCGAACACCAATCAGATTCTGGCTGAAATTCGCTGGATGAGCTTAGAAGAGATGCATTCCCTCCAAAAGAATTCTTTACATCGGATATTTTGGGGAATTAAATCACTTTCAGAGCTGGTATTGTGTAAAGGATATTTTAATTTTGGAAATATTTCTATAAAATAGCACGTTTTAAAAACCTTCAACCTTAACCAGATTTCTAAATCTTAATCAAAATGAATCTTACAAAAGTTCTCTCATTAGTTTTCTTTATCGTCGCTGCATATCTAGGCTACTTGCTTTGGAAAGGTGTTGATGACGTAGTTGAAGCAGAAAAAAGAGTCGCTTTACTAGAAGCTCACACTATCGAAAAATTAGAAATGCTTCGTGATGCCCAATTGGCATACCAAGCATCAAATGGAAAATATGCGAGCACTTGGGATTCTTTGAAGACTTTTATCCAAACAGGTACCATTTGGATCGTACAGAGAACTGAGACCACTAAACTTCTTGACTATGGAGCTGAGGAAATCAAAGTGAGCTTTGATACACTTGGATCTGTAAATGTAATGGACTCTCTTTTCAATGCTCAGAAATACCCAGATTTCAATATTGAATTACTTCCAGTAGTACCAGGTTCAGGAGGAAAGCAATTTGAATTCTTTGCAGACAAAATCGAAAAGACAGGTGGATACATGGTAAACGTATTCGAAATTCGTGACCCATCTCCAATCAATCCTAAGAGAAGAGCAAACAACAACGAAAAAGCTTTGAGAGTAGGTTCTAGAACCGACGCTTCTACAGAAGGTAACTGGAAATAACAGCTACTTAACTTGGAAAATAACCTCAAGGTATATAAAAGTGATAAGTTTGATGTGGAAGACACAGCGAGCTTATCACTTTTTATTTATCCCAATACCCTATTTGTCTTCGCAAAAGACAAAAACCTAGCAAACATTGCCGTACATCATCATTTGAAGTTTGCTTGGAACAAAATGGAGGACCAATTCAATGCAGATCCTCTTTTGAGGCTTGATGTTCCTGCCAAAATCTACATCCATAACCCAACTTTCACCCTTGTTCCAGGAGTACTTTATCAACAAGGAAAAGAGAAAGAATACTTAGAAATTTTGGGT
>CALRRX020000026.1:0-12347 GCA_943370675.1 Reyranella massiliensis 521
ACCCAATGCCAATCCGCTCCTTTCCTCAGGGACAGTAGAAAGCCGTAAGCGCCAAATCGACGTTCAGGCGACCGCAGGAGTCTATCAGGAGATTGTCAAGAACCTCGAGATTGCCAAGGTCAATCACCGCAACAATTCGCCTTTGATTCAAATCATAGATTCACCCAGATTCCCGCTTCAGCGTACCGAAATCCGATTGGTCAAGGGGATGGTTTTTGGAGCTGTGATTGCAGGTTTGATGACGATTTTTGGGCTGTATTTCCGCAGATTATATCACAAGCATGTGCAGAATAGCTAAAAATCTAAGCTGCGATGTTTGAAAAACTGAATCAGCTTATTCCTTTTGGAAGTTTTATTCGAAACAAGTCGATTCAAAACTTCATTTTTCTGGCGATTATTCAGTCGTCAAATGTGCTGATTTCAATCATTTCAGTTCCTCTTCTGATCCAAAGTATCGGTGTGGATCAATTTGGATTGGTCAATCTATCCCTCTCAGTGATTATTCTACTCAATATTCTCGTAGGATTTGGGTATAATCTGAGCGCTCCTCGTGAGGTAGCCATCAGTCAGCAAGACAAGGTGGCGCTATTACACCTGGTGTCGAATGTTTTTTCCGCCAAACTGATTCTCGCTCTAGTTTCTGCCTTTTTGATTTTGGCAGGAATATTCGTTTTTGGCTTGTTTGAGGGCTATCAGGTAATCTTGGTGTATTCGCTATTGATTCTGTTTTCAGAAGCAGCATTGCCCCTTTGGTTTTTTCAGGGTATGGAAAAGATGAAGTTGATTTCCATAGCCAACATCTTCTCCAAATTACTCTTTCTTGTGGGGATCGTATTGTTCATTCGCGACCCCAGCCAAAGTCAATGGGTGAATTTCATGTTGGGTTTTTTTGGCTTGTCTATCAACTTGTTTTTGCTGGCCTATATTCATTGGGTTATGGAAATTCAGTTTTACCGTCCTGAATTTTCAGCCATTTGGAAAAGTCTAAAGGAAAATATCCTGCTGTTTTTCAGCAATTTGGCAAGCTATATTTCCATCAATGGGGGCTTGATCATTCTGAGTTTTTTTTCCTCAGCTGAGACTTTGGGAATGTACAGCTTAGCCGAAAAAGTAGCGATGGTATTGCGACTTTTCCCTGCCTTGATCGTGCAGGCTATCTTTCCCAATGCTTCCAAACTCTATAATCAAGATCAACCCGCATTCTTTACATTTTTGAAAAACACATACCTGCGTGTGGTCTTGGTCGGATTGCTGATCTCCGTTTCCACTTTTTTTGCTACTCCGTGGATCATCCGAGTGCTTTCGAGAACTGAGCTCCAAGATTCCGTACACTACCTTCAGATTCTTTCCTTTTTACCTTTCCTTGCTTGTATCAATGTGGCTAATGTCACCTTGCTTTTGGTTGCAGACTTAAAGCAATTGCTTTTCCGGGCAAGTTGGATGATGTGCGCCTACATGATCTTCGCTACTACTATTTTGACATCTTGGATAGGTCCGCTCGGACTTTGCTATGGCATCCTATCTACTGAAATCATCGCATTTTTCATCTGTTTAGCCATATTGTACCGTAGAAAAAAAGAACTTTTGATTGGGCTCTATTCCTGACATATCGGTAGCGGTCATTGTGATCAACTGGAATGGACAGGATTTTACCATGGCCTGCCTCAATTCTTTGAGAAAAGTTGACTTTCCAGACTTTAAAGTCATCCTCGTAGACAATGGCTCTGCGAATCAGGAAGGAAAGAAAATTAAAGCCAGTTTTCCAGAGATCGATCTTGTAGAAACTGGCGAGAACTTGGGTTTTGCAGGTGGAAATAATGTTGGTATCCGAAAAGCACTTCAAGAGGGATTTTCTCATGTGCTTTTGCTAAACAATGACACCCTAGTAGATCCTGATTTCCTAAGTGAACTGGTCATCACTTGCAAAAAAAATCCCGAAGCAGGGGTGATCCAGCCGATGATTCTTTTTTTGCACAACCCAAAAGAAATCTGGAGTGCGGGAGGAAAATGGAATCTCGCGCTGTCCCGTTCCATCACACTGGGAGATCGGGTACCACTTGCTGATTATCGTGTAAAAACTGCGATGCTGGATTGGGCTACGGGCTGTGCCATGTTGATCAGTCGAGCTGCAATTGAAAAAGCAGGGCTGCTCAATGAGCAGTATTTTGTCTATTTTGAAGATGTGGAGTGGTCTCTTCGAATCAGAAACGCAGGATTTTCCATTCTCTTGGAAGAGCGATCAAAGGTCTATCATGAAGCTGGAGCATCCTCCAAAAAGAAACACGCAGAGGGAACCCTAAGTCCTCGGGTTTTTTATTACAATGTCAGAAACCAGCTATTTATCATCCGCTCCCATGGCTCAAATAAAGCCATGAGCTTTGCTTACCACCTGGCAAAATTTATCCTTTGGATGGGTTATTTTTTAGTGAGAGGAAGAATTAACAAGCTAAGGGCAGTGGCGCGAGGAATTCGAGAAGGACTCAGTTTACCATTAAATCCCGGACCATGGCGATAATATTTTTTGGTCTGATCGGGTTGGGAATAGTCAGCGGCTTCCTGTGGACATTTCAAAAAATGGCCATTGAGGGGAAATGGAGCTATTTTATCTATTTCCTAGCTGCATTTCTTCCTGTCTACATTACCAGCTTAAGCCTGGTTTTTCTAGTGACTAACTCTACTGAGATTTTGAGCCTTTTTCAGATTCTCAAGGAGCTGATCATCTTAGTGTCCCTGATCATATTTTTACTTTTTCAGAAAGACCTATTTCGCTATCCCATGCGGATTTTAACTACCGATTGGATGATGCTGTTGCTACTGAGTTTAGGCTTTCTTTACCTGCTCTTGCCCCTGGGGAGTGCGTCTTTTATGAACAAAGCGCTGTATTACAAGAGTATGCTGATGCCTGGTTTCGTCTACTTTTTAGGGAGAAATACCCGATGGGACGAACTGGAAATCAAGCGACTTTTTCAGTTGATTTTTGTGGTCATGGGCTCAGCCTTTTGGGTTAATCTGGTCGAAAACTTCATACTACAGGCGCATTTGCAGCAGTTTACAGGCTATGCCTTGTATAACCGTGAAATTAACGGCATCGATCCCACCGGAAATTTTGGCTTGAGCTGGACTTTTGAAACTCAGGCGGTCACAAAGCGATTAGCCTCATTTTTCTCTGATCCCCTGGAGCTTGCAAGTTCGGTATTGATGGGGTTTGCAGCCGGATTGATTTGGTTTTTGACAACAGATCGGAAGACCAATTGGCAATACCTACTGGTCATGCTGGTATCATTAGGAGGATTGATTTTTTCTGCTTCTCGTGCTGCGTTTGGAGCATTTTTCATCATGATTTTCTTTGTGGCGCTGGTATTCCGTCTGTACAAATTGATCGGAACAGGTTTTTTGGCACTCGTTGCATTCGGTATTTATGTGGTTTTTTTTGCTTCGGAGGACTTTTATTTCTTCGTGCTAGACACCTTGACTTTCGAAAACAGTTCCAGTATGGGGCACGTCCTTGAGTGGCTTGTAGCTTTAGAGTCCATGATGAGCAATCCGCTGGGAATCGGGCTGGCTATGAGCGGGAATTTTGGAAGCGTGGAGGATGAGCTACGGGTAGGGGGAGAAAATCAGTTTTTGATTTATGGAGTACAGCTGGGTTGGCTGGGAATGATCCTTTATATCCTAACTTTGGCCAACGGTATTCGAGATTCGATTCGAGTATTTCGCACCACTGCTCAGACTTCTATCGCTCGCGTAGCATTTACCGGAGCAGTGGTAAAAGTTGGGTTACTTTTGCCCTTATTCACTGCCAACGTGGAAATATACACCTATGTCTCTTGGCTCACTTGGTGGATGATTGGGTTTAGCATCCGAGAGTACTCTGAGCTTAAAAACAAGCAGCTTTCATGATTTTACATCTTTCCTGCCCACTATGCACCTCCGAAAACCTCTCTGGATATGCCCTAGATACGCGTCGGAGAGGCCCACACATCTCTCGGGTGAAATGTGAGGATTGTGGAGTTGTATTTGCCAATCCGATGGCTGACGCATCTGAATTAGCAGCTTATTATCAATCTTACTATGAGAAAGATCGCTATGAAGCCATGGCATTCAAAGAGATCATTCTCGGTCATATCCAGCGAATACAAACACTGAACGAAGCCTCGATCAAAAATGAAGTGAGGTATCTGAAAAATCTCCGGACAGGCAGCAAGTTTTTGGATGTAGGCTGTGGATTGGGAATGGGATTGGCCTATGCTCATCAATTTCATTGTGAGCTATATGCTACCGAATTTGACTCAGGAGCCTTGGATTTTGTCCGGCAGCACTTCCCGGTGAGTACGCATCAGGGAGATCTCAAAAGTGCTCAGTATCCTGATGCATTCTTTGATTTTGTCCACATCTCCCATGTCATCGAGCATGTCCTAGACCCAAGAGGCTATGTGCAGGAAATGAAGAGAATTCTCAAGCCAGGAGGAATTTTGGCTATCGGAACTCCTGATATCTCCAGCAGACTCTATCAATGGCATCGATGGGCTAATCTGCTGACATTGAAAGTGCCGGATGTCATCGATGGTCTTGAGCATACGTTTATTTTTCCAAAAAACAGATTAAGAAGCCTCTGTGAAGAGGAGGGGTTGATCACCATCGATCATTATACCCATAATCTGGGCGAAAAATTCAGTCGCCTCATAGGTTACAAGATGTCGCTTTCAAAAAAAGTAAACAGATTGATCCAAAATGCCTTCCACGTCAACCAATGGATTATTTGTAAGAAATAGATCCGGAATTAGAAGCTTGTCTTCGAATCTTTGGATTCTAAAACGGGGTCTTTTTGAGGTTGCCGAAAGAGACGCAAGCCATGCAGTTTGATTTCAAGAGCCAAACGCATTTTTGTTTTTGTTCTCTTGTACTAGAGAGTTCAGGATCTTAATTGACCACTGTTCTAGTATTTAGTAAGCAAATTTTGCCTTGTTCTGACCAAGCTACACCTACGGGAGTACGCCTTGGCAAACTTTTCCAGATTCAAACAGCACCTTGTTCCTTTCAAATTGACTGCTTTCTTAAAAGCTCCCAATTCATTCAATCCAAAGTGATCATGAATAGTTGTGGCATGACTGGTTTTGGCGATGCTCGGGAAATCCCTACCTGAAGTCCTTCCTGGCATTGTTGGAATATTGGCTCGCAGACTTTCTTCTGCTGCTCATTTTTGAAAAATATTCTCAAATCTGATGACTTAATTTCTAACTTGACCTTCAAATGCAGGCCCTTTGAAGTCAAGGTAACCGGGCTTTCATTTGATCTCAAAAGCTAACCTTGTGAAAATTCTCCTCGACCTACAGCATCTGAATGTCGCTACCACAGGGATCAAGACCTATATGGTCGAACTGGCAAAAGCAGCCCGCAAATATCCCCATCCGGAAGTGGAATGGATTTTTACACATGAGCCTGATGTCCAAGCGGCAGACAAAACCTATCAGGGACCCAAAACCAAAATTCAAAAGCTCAACTATCACCTGGATTATTTACGATGGAAGGAGTTTCAGCTTCCTGATTTGGTAAAAAAGTACAAGCCGGATGTATTGCTTTGTCCTGACTTTGTCTCACCGGCGGCATCACTTCCTTGCCGTAGACTGACTGTAATACATGATGCATTTTTTTGGCAGATGCCTGAAAATTACCCACGGTGGTGGAGAAAGTACTTTCTCAACTTGATCAAAAAAGGGCTGAAAGAACGGACACACATCATCACTACCACCGAATATTCCAAAAAATCCCTGATCGAACATATTGGAGGTGCATGGCCTATTTCAGTTATCTACCAAGTGCCAAAAGGATTGAAAGCTGCCGCCGATCCACAGTTTCTAGCCAAAAAGCATTTGATCAAACAGGATTACTTCCTACATATCGGTATGTTTGACAGAAGAAAAAATTTACCGCTTCTGGTCAAAGCCTACGCAAGCTACCTCAGTCAATCTGATCAGCCGAAGAAATTGGTTTTGGCGGGAGGTCCTGGTCAAAGTAAGCAGATGAATGACTACCCCGTCGTCGAAAATCTGGTAACGGAACTGGGGCTTCAAGAGCATGTACTTCTCCCGGGCTATCTCAATGATGGGGAAATCAAATCCCTCTATGAAGGTGCCTTTGCCTATATCTTTCCTTCTCAAAATGAGGGTTTTGGAATTCCCATATTAGAATCCATGGGTTTCGGTGTACCCGTAATCCACTCTGATCAGCCGGCTCTTTTGGAAGTCGCAGGAGGTGCCGGACTCTACTTCCAGACCGGAAACCAGGAGAATTTGACTGAAAAAATGATACTTTTGGAACAAGAAAAGGAGATTCGGGCGCAGTTGATATCCAAAGGAAATGAGCGGGCCAAAGACTTTTCTGCAGAGAAATTTATCGAAGATTTTCATCGGATCATTCTGAGTCCGACCCAATAATCCATGAGACAAATCACTTGTCCGGTTTGTTCTGTCCCTCCAAGTTCTATCCCTCCTGCCCACAGTAGAGTAAGTTGCAACTCCTGCCTGCTAGTGTGGACCTATTTGCCGGATGAAGTAAATGTGGAGGTTCTATACCGGGATGAAGTTTATGAAGTGATTGACAACAGGCAATCGGTATTCGAGAGGATCATTTTTTACGAAGCAAAAAAAATTCTAAAAAAGGCAGAAAAGCTCAATCCCAAGGCGAAATATCTGATTGACTTTGGAAGTGGTAAGGGGCAGTTTTTGGCAGTGGCCAAATCGTTGAATTGGATTGGAAAAGGGCTGGAAACAGAAAAAGCAAGGGCGGATTTTGCCAGGGAAAAGTATGGAGTAGACGTTGCTTGTCAGTACTATGAAAAAGGAAGCCTCTCGGAAAGAAAGGCGGATTTGATCACCTTGAATCATGTACTAGAGCATCTTCCTCAGCCTATGCCGCTCCTAGACGAACTCCTCAAATCCAACCTTAGCTCCCAAGGAATCCTTTATATCGAAGTTCCCCGCGCCGACTCCTGGCAAGCAGCGATCGCCGGTGATCAATGGATGCATTGGGATATTCCCAAGCATCTCAGTCATTGGACCGAATTCACATTACTGAACCAGATGAAAAGTCTGGGATTTACTGCGATTTCAAAAAGAAGTTTTTCTGTTCATTTGGGCGTCTTGGGTATGTTACAAGCCTTACTTAGCCAATTGGGATTCACAGAAAATCTGATTCTGAGGTTGAAAAGAAAAAAAACCGTTGGACTGATCCTCTTGATAGGCATGTTATTGCCCTTCGCTGTTTTTTTGGAAGCAGTATCACTTGGTTTCGGAAAATCTGGAATAATGGGCTTGTATTTCCAAAAAGTGGATCAAGTATTATGAATATCCAGTATCCACCTAGTAGCTTTTTTCGGGGTCAAAAGACCAATTTATTGACGCGTTCCTGGGATTCTTCGTTTGCCTCTGGTGATCAAATCCGAATTGCCCAGTCCAAAATCAGAGGAATATTCGTCAATCGATAGAAAAGCGTGGTGTCAGATAAATATTTTTGCCAACTATATACCAATTAATGACCAAGCAGCGCAATCTACTTTTTCTTCAGAGTTCCTCAGATCTCTATGGATCAGGGAAAATCATTTGGCAAGTATTACGATTGTATAGGTGCGAAGGCTTTAATCCGATTGTGCTACTGACAGGACCTGGTCCGATGGAGTCCATCTTAAAATCAGAAGGCTTTACGGTTTATATCCAAAACTTGGGAATCTTAAGGAGAAAATATGTCAATCCACTCGGATTAGTAAATCGAATTGACAAAAACCTAAAAGCTTACCAGTTTCTCAATCAACTTCACGAGAAATACCATTTTGAGCTAGTTTATTCCAATACCCTTGCGGTCATTATTGGTGCCTTTTGGGCCAAGAGAATGAAACTTCCCCATATCTGGCATATTCATGAAATTCTAGCCGGTCCCAGGCCCTTGATCATTTTGCTCAGTGCTTTATTGGATCGAAGTACGGGCACTCCGATCGCCGTTTCTCGGGCTGTGGCTGATAACTGGCAGCCTCATTTGAAAAAGGCCAATATTCAAGTGATTCACAATGGGATTCCTTATGAGGATTTTTTGATTAAGTATCCTCTTGCAAAAAAGGAGTTGGGACTTCCCGAAGATCAACTGATCGTCGGAATGATCGGACGAATCAATCCTTGGAAAGGCCAACTATACTTTTTGGAAATGGCAGAAATACTCTGTAAAAAATATCCCAATGTACATTTTGCGCTGGTGGGAGATCCCTTTGATGGTTATGAAAATATCCTTGATCATATTTTAGAAAAAATCAAAAGTTCGGGATTGGAGCACCGGGTAAGTTATCTCGGATTTCGATCCGATATTCCTGCAGTACTGCAAGCCTTTGATATTTTCGTGCTTCCGTCCATACTTCCAGATCCATTACCGACGGTGGTTTTGGAAGCCATGGCAGCTGGCAAACCTGTGGTAGCGACAAAACCAGGCGGTTCGGAAGAGATGGTTGTTGATTCCAAAACCGGATTTTTGATTCCTATGACAAGTGTCTCTTTGGGTGCAGAAGCGATCGAAAAACTGATTTCTGATCCTGATTTGGTGAAAGATTTCGGAATCTCAGGCCAAGCTCGTGTTCTCACTGAATTTAGCTTGGAAGCTTTTGAAGAAAAAATCAAAAACCACCTATGGCAACACCTGAAAAGAAACTGAAAGTTGCCATCATGGGAGCCAAGGGCTACCCTTATGTCTATGGTGGCTACGACACCATGATCAAGGAACTCGGGGAGCGGTTGGTGGCCAAGGGAGTACAGGTGCGGGTGTACAATCACCGGGCCTTGTTCAAGAACCGACCTCGATTTGTCAATGGCATTGAGTGCATCTACATGCCTGCGATTGAGTCTAAAAGTCTGACTCAGCTTACACACACGTTCTTCTCTATGCTACACGCCTGCTTTTCGGATGTGGATGTGATTTTTGTGGTCAATAGTGGGAATGGGCCTTTTGGGTTGATTGCTAGGATTTTTGGGAAACCAACCGCTATCAATGTGGATGGACTGGAATGGCTAAGGCCGAAGTGGAAAGGGCTAGGCGCCAAGTATTTCTTCTGGGCTTCCAAGATGGCTACCAAATTTTACGATCAGCTTATCAACGACTCCGATGAGATGCGGAGAGTTTATTTGGAGTTGTTTCAAAAGGACTCCGAGGTGATCGCCTACGGTGCCAATCCAAGAGAAAGTGTGGCAGCCGATCCGATCAAGCGCTGGAAACTGGAAAGCCGAGGCTACTACCTGATCGTGGGAAGACTGGTACCGGACAATAATGCCGATCTGATTATCGAGGGATTTTTGAAATCCGAATCTCAAAAGATCCTAGTGGTGGTGGGAGATGTGCCCTATGACGATGCCTGGGCCAATCGCTTAAAGAATATTCAAGATCCACGATTGCTTTTTACCGGTTACGTCACTGATCCAAATGAATTAGCGGCTTTGTATTCGCATTGCTATGCTTACTTCCACGGGCATGAGTTTGGAGGCACTAATCCAGCCATGCTCAAGGCACTCGGTTATGGTTGTGCGATTTTGGCCTTGGATACGCCATTCAACCAAGAGATGCTTCAAAATGGAAAGCATGGATGGTATTTTGGGAAAAAGGCAGAAGCGGTAAAAGCCATCGTGAAAAAAGCGGAATCGGACCCAGAAGCCTTAGAGCAGCTTCGACTTACTGCAAGATCCGGACTGACTCAGAAATACAATTGGGATTCTGTGACAGAGCGGTATTTGGAGGTGTTTAAACGGTTAGCGAAAATGTAGTTCCCACAGATCTTTATTTTCCCGCTGAATTAAAAAAATCTGCACATATCTGCGACTTTTTCCGCGTTAATCTGCGGGAACCAATAAATTTCCCGCTGATTTTCGCGGATTCCTGACGCTGATATTCGCTGATCAAAAAAAGAAATCTGCTAGTATCTGTGACTTTTTCTCCACCAATATGCAAGAGTTTTTCCTCTTCCCGCTGATCTTTTTTTTCCGCTGATTTATTCGGATCTAAAGAAATCTGCGTTAATCAGCGACTTTTTCTGCGAGTATCTGCGGGAAATTATTTGCTAATCTTTAAAATCATTAACCCTTCGATGTATGGATTTGGTAATGTCCTCTGCATTGAAATTCACCAATAAGCCAACTTTTAATCCCGACAACCTTAAGTATGTTACAAGTTGCTTGTAATGAACTTCGGCAAGAGACTCAACCGATTTGATTTCGATGATTACTTTTTTCTCCACCAGTAAATCTATTCGATAACCGACATTGAGTTGGAGCTCTTCATAGATCAGTGGCATGGCAACTTGCTTTTCCACAAATAGTCCAGCTTTTACGAGTTCGTATTCCATAGCTGCTTCGTAGCTGGATTCTAAAAGTCCCGGACCGAGGGTATTGTAGACTTTAAAAATTGCACCACGGATTAAAAAGGTAATTTCATTTTCGTGCATACCTAAATTTAGATTTTTCTTCCAGTCTCTGAATTATTTCCCTCTGATTTTCGCGGATTACTAACACTGATCTGCGCTGATCTCAAAAAGAAATCTGCGCTGATCTGCGACTTTTTCAGCGCCAATCTGCGGGAACCAATAAATTTCCCGCTGATTTTCGCGGATTCCTGACGCTGATATTCGCTGATCTAAAAAAGAAATCTGCTGCTATTCGCGATCTTTTCTGGGATTCTCTACGAAAACAAATTATTTCTCACTGATTTCCATGGATTGCTGAATCTGATACCCGCTGATCTAAAAAAAATCTGCGCTGATCTGCGGGAACCAATTATTCATTGAAACTTTAACCCTCCAATTTTCCTTTATGCATTATCTTTTCACCATAAAAACTCTTTAATCCCATGATCAGAAAAGCAACGGCCGTATGGAATGGCAGCGGCAAAGAAGGCAAAGGCCACTTGACCACTGACAGCACTGTCCTCAACCAAACTCAATACTCCTTCAGCACCCGATTTGAAGACGGTGTGGGGACCAATCCTGAAGAACTTATCGCAGCAGCACACGCGGGTTGCTTTGCGATGAAGCTTAGCTTCAACCTCAGTGGTGCAAACTTCCCTCCCCAAGAATTGGACGTGACTTCCCAAATCGCCTTTGAAGAAGGAACTCTTAAAAGATCTCACCTCGTATTGAAAGCCAAAGTAGAAGGCATTTCTGAAGAGCAATTTGCCGAACTGGTAAAAGACGCCGAGAAAAACTGCCCGATATCCAGAGCTTTGAATATGGAAATCAGCGTGGAATACACCTTGAATGCCTAATCAAAAAGGGAAGGTTTCGTCCTTCTAGGCTTACGCAAAATCCTAGTTAACTCTCCGAAAGCTCAGTCTTTCCGGAGAGTTTTTTATGTTCCGAAACTGGGAAAATCGATTTCAATAAAGTGCTTACATTACTTTGAAAAACAGGTACTTACAAGGGTTTTACCAACTAATTTTGACCACATTTCCTTTCTTCAAATAGGGTCATTTGGCACGCGTTAAATGAAGACTTGCTTGGGTTTAAAGCAAAAAATCCCGGAGATCATTCCCCGGGATTTTTGTTACTTTTTATTCTGAGCTTTTTTCATTGGATTGTCTCCCATAGAAGCGCCTCGCACTCCGCCTCCTCCTTTGAAGAGTTCAAATCGGGTAGGCTGATATTGTCTTGGCCAGTAGTTGCTGCTTTCGTCGATGTCGGCAGTTTCACGCTTCGGATCGAGAACAAATCGTACCACTTCTTTCTGCTTGGCAAATACCTTGGTCACCTGAGATTCATTCTTTCTCCAAATCTCAGCAGGGATTCGCTCGATTTCAGTCGTACCATCTGCATAGTGGAACTCGATGATCAGCGGCATTACAAGACCTCCTACGTTTTTGAAGGTCATTTCGTAGAAGTTCATGTTACTGTTGAGCAATGCTTTTTCCTTTTCAGATAGGCTGGCCAAGAAGTTTTTATAGGCTGTCTCATCTTCTGGTGTTACCGTAAACGGATTGTAGCTATTGTAAAAATCACGGGTAGCAGGATCAGCTTCCACCACAGTTTGCTCTACATCAGTCTTGTTAAATTCCTTGGATACGGAGCTCTCTTCGCGGTCAAAGGCACTTTTCGCATCCGCCTTTTTCTGGGCAGGGGTGCGATTGTCCATCTTAAACCACTTTACATCTTCGAGGGAAATGTCAACCGGCTCGGTGCCATAGAACCAGCCTCTCCAATACCAGTCGAGATCTACTGCTGAGGCATCTTCCAAGGTGCGGAACAAGTCATCCGGGGTCGGATGCTTAAACATCCATCTTCTGGAATACTCTCTAAAGGCAAAGTCAAATAGATCACGGCCCATTACCGTCTC
>CALRRX020000027.1:0-12309 GCA_943370675.1 Reyranella massiliensis 521
TGAAATGGCCTTTTTCCCATCTACAGGATCGGTGGTTTCAGGCCATTTGATTGGCATTTCTCCTGAAAACCGTGGCCCTTCCCAATATTTCCAGTTTTTGTGAAGAGATTCTTTGGTGCCATCGAGGTATAGTTTAGCACCTTTTGGAGGCTTGGTGCCCAAATAGCTTGCCTGTTGGGCAATTGAAGTTATCGAGGATGCTACTACCAAAAGTAGGGTAGCCAATAAAGCAAATCGTTTCATAGGTATAGGGTTTATTTGTAATGGCTGGATTGAGTCATGTTATTGACAAGTTCTGGTTTTTTTGAATCAAAAAAAGGGATTTCTATGGAAAGGAGATCTCATTTGCTTTTTGAATTCAGGTAAGGGATAAGTGGTAGCTGGATTTTGGCAATGGTCAAAAATCAAAACCATCCCATGACAGCGCCAATACTTTTTAGCCCAAGAATCAGTGTAATCAGCCAAATCACTATTCCAAAGAAAATGGCCTTTGGGGTTAACGAATTTGATCCAAGAAGGGACTTTTGACTCGCAGCCCAAATCAACCAAGCGCTGATCACGGGCAACAATACTCCATTAGCCAATTGTGCCAAAGTGATCAACGTGACCGGCTTCATCCCAAACGAAGAAAACAAGATTCCGAGAGCCAGTATGATTCCCATGCTTGTCCTCATGCTTTTGGAGGTGATGTCCTGATTCCATCCCAAAATACCACAAATCACCAAGCCACCAGCCAGAGGTGCGGTGAGGGCTGAAGTCAACCCTGCTGCCAATAAGCCAAATCCCATCAGATAAGTCCCTGCTAGTCCAAAAGTGCCGGTCAAGCCAAGTGCAATATCTTTGGCTGTTTCGAGGTTTTCGGCAGGATTGGCAACACCAACGACAAGAATCGCCATAGACACTATTCCTCCCAAGACCACCGAAATGCTGATGTCTCTTTTCATCAATGGAAGATCTTGCTCGTTATTCCATTGTTTTTTGACGAGACTGGCGTAAAGAAACAAGTTGTAAGGCACCACTGTAGTTCCAATCAAGGCCACGATGGTTGGGAATTTTTCTGCAGAAAAAGTAGGAACAAATCCCCAAAGCAAAGCCTTCAGATCTGGCTTGATCACCACTGAAGCCCCCATAAAAGCGACGGACATCAAGAGCACCAGTCCTACTAGTACCTGCTCCAGTCGTTTATAACTCCCTGACCATAGAAGCAAAAAGGCCATTATTCCCAAAGCAAGGTTTCCGGATTGGATCGAAAAGATCCCTACCTGCCACACCGGGAATTCGATAAAAATACCCAACCCCAAGTTTGCTCCCGAAATATTTCCGCTTTGGTAAGCGGCATTTCCAAGACCGATAGCAATCAGGATTAAGGACATTATTCCTAGTCGCATCCCTTTGCTTCCTTGCTGTGTTCTTACCAATTGGCTGAGGTCCTTCCCAGTCACGATCCCCAATCTTCCTGATAATTCCTGAAGAAAAACGGTGGCTACTATGCTCAGCACCAGCGCCCAAAGTAACGTGTAATCAAATCGGATTCCTGCCAACGTACAGACAGTTACTGTACCAGGGCCAATAAATGCAGCGGTGATTAATGGGCCTGGACCTATGGAGGCTAGGATTTTTTTCGGGTTCACGGGTGGAAGTTTTCGGGAAAATAGAGATTTGGGAAGATTTTTTGTAGGTTTTGTTATCCACTTGGAAAAATAATAGCATGCGTTGGTTTAATCGGATTTTGAAAGTACTTGCCTTAGTGCTGCTTTCCTTGGTGTTCTTTTTGGCATTACTCTTTAGAAGTGATATTTCAGAGCAAGAAGCCAACGAAAAATACAGCACCCCAGAGTCTCATTTTATAGAGATTGACGGAGTGAATGTCCATGTCAGATTCCTTGGTGAGGGTGAACCCATTTTTTTGCTTCATGGTAGTTTCTCCTCGCTTCATACTTGGGATATCTGGCAGCAGGAATTGAGCCCATATTACATGACGATTTCTTTGGATTTTCCCGGGCATGGACTCACAGGACCAGATGAATTGAAGAGATACTCTGTTCAGGATTACAGTCGATTGGTACTTGCGCTAGCTGAAAAGCTAAACCTTCCCAAGTTTCACTTGGCCGGTAATTCAATGGGAGGGGCCGTGGCACTGCAAGTAGCCTCGGATCATCCTGAAAAAGTGCTCTCGTTAAACTTGATCGACGCCTCAGGAGCTCCAAGGCGAGAAGTCCGAAGTTTGGATTCTACCCAAACTCAGCAGAGAGGAGGAGGCGCATGGATATTTAAGGTGGCGACCAACCCGATTTTCTCCAAAATCCTGCTCAAATGCACTCCGAAATTCCTGTTTGCCATGAACATGAAAGAAGTCTATGGAGACGATTCCAAAGTCACCGATCAGGCCGTGACTCGATATTATGAACTGTTGCTTAGAGATGGCAATCGGCAGGCTACCATTGATCGGTTGACCCAACCACGAAATTCATCCATCCAATTTGATCGCATCACCATGCCCACGTTGATTCTTTGGGGAGCTAAGGATACTTGGATTCCGATAGCACAAGGTCAAACACTTGAAAAAGCCATTCCAGGTTCCAATCTAGTTGTCTTTGAAGAAGCAGGTCATGTGCCTATGGAGGAAATCCCGACGGAGTCTGTCGCAGAATACCTCAGCTTTCTCGGGGTTGAAGTGAGAAAAAATTACCTTCAGCCACCAAAACAAGTGGCCTATGCAGATTGAAATTCTGATTTACATTTTATTGGCCTCTCAAGCGGCCCTATTTTTTCTTTTTCTTTCTGGAAAAAGTAAATCAAAACAGAATCAAATCCTTCAAGAGGAGCTCCAGCGAATCAATCGCGATCTCAATCAGGCATTGACCGAGGGAAGAAAGGAGTCTTCAGAAAACCTCTTTCGCCAGTTTCAGCTGGTTTTTGAAAATCAACGCGTAGGTTCTAAAGACCAAAATGAAGCGTTAAGACAGTTTGGTGACAATGTCCGACAGGCGATGCAAGACCTAAGCAACATGCAGCGCGAAAAGCTCTCAGAACTCAGTCGTCGACAGGAGGAACTGGTGAAAAATACGGAAGAGCGACTCGAGAAAATCCGAGAAACTGTTGACGAAAAGCTCCAAAAGACCCTGGAAACCAGACTCGGCCAATCCTTTGAGTTGGTCAGCAATCAGCTGCAGGCCGTCCAAAAAGGACTGGGCGAAATGCAAAGCCTAGCTAACGGAGTGGGGGATCTGAAACGTGTTTTGACCAATGTAAAGAGTCGAGGGGTTTTGGGCGAATACCAGCTTCAGGCCATTCTTGAAAATTTGCTTTCGCCGGATCAATATCTGGTCAATGCCTCTGTGAATGGCTCGAGAGAGCGAGTGGAATTTGCCATCAAAATGCCAGGCCAGGAAGAAGCTATTTTGCTTCCAATTGATTCCAAGTTTCCTCAAGAATCCTACTTGCGTTTGGTTGATGCTTATGATGCTAACGAAAAATCCACTATTGATTTCTACCGCGCTGAATTATTTAAAGCCGTAAAAAAATCGGCATCAGACATTCAATCCAAATACATTCATCCACCTAGTACAACAGATTTTGCCATTCTTTTTCTTCCAGTGGAAAGCCTTTATGCAGAGATTCTTCGCGAACCAGGACTTGCCCAGCAGATCCAGCAGGATTACAAGGTCATTGTCACTGGGCCTACCACGCTTTCAGCTATTTTAAATTCCCTACAAATGGGTTTTCGAACCTTGGCTATCCAAAAAAGAAGCGCCGAAGTGTGGCAGGTTTTGGGAGCTATCAAGACCGAGTTTGGAAAGTTTGGAGAATTGCTAGAGCGAACCCAAAAGAAACTGACAGAAGCAAATTCGGAATTGGATAAGTTGGTAGGGGTGCGTACCAGAGTGATTCAAAGAAAGCTTAAGGAAATACAAGAACTTCCCGAATCCCAATCCAAGGATCTTTTAGATGATTGAGTAACTTTTTTTGATCCAAAAAAATCAGGCTGTGCTCCTTATTCAAACAGTTGTTTACTTACCTTTTCGGCAGTTTTGAAAACAAAGTGGCTTAAATCCTGAAAACCACAGGTAAAGCATTTAATTTTGCCGCTTATTCGATCATCAGAATTGCCTCTATGGGAATGAGTATTGTAATCGCAGGTGCAGGAGATATGGGATATCACCTGGCTGAGCGATTGAGTTATGACAACAAGGATATCACCCTGATTGATACCGAACGTGATGTGTTGGATTATGCAGCTTCCAAGTTGGATGTACTGACCATACAGGGGGATGCTACTTCACTGGATATTTTGCAGCAGGCAAATGTGGACCAAGCCCAAATGGTTTTGGCTGTGACTACCTCTGAAAAAACCAACATTGTCACTGCCCTCTTGGCAAAGCAATTAGGCGCAAAAAGGGTGATGGCACGTGTTCGTAACCATACTTACCTGAAAGAAGACAACGTTCCTTATTTCAATAATCTAGGTATCGACAACTTAATCTCTCCGACCATGCTTTGTTCGCGGGAGATTTTTAACATGATTGAAAATTCCAGCTTTACAGAGGTATTTGACTTTGGAGGCGGTAAACTCAATATCGTCGGTATCACTCTTGACCAGTACAATCCACTGGTCAATCAGCGAATCATGGATACCAAGTCCAACCCGATTTACGAGGACATTCGGATTATCGCTATTGTGAGGGACCAAAAGACTATTATTCCCCGTGGAAATACGATTCTCAGAAATAATGACCACGCG
Source organism: Reyranella massiliensis 521 (assembly GCA_943370675.1). Classification (GTDB taxonomy): domain Bacteria; phylum Bacteroidota; class Bacteroidia; order Cytophagales; family Cyclobacteriaceae; genus Algoriphagus. The sequence continues at coordinate 4,742 of CALRRX020000027.1, forward strand.
TACTTTATTTCTTACAAGAAAAATTCTGAATCAATCATTGCAGCGCTAGGCCAAAAGAAGGTCAAGATCAAAAATATCATGATCATCGGTGGCGATGACATGGCTGTCACCACTGCCATCAAGCTACAGGATAAATACCGGGTCACGTTAGTAAATAAGGACAAGGAGCGTTGCAAATGGCTGGCAGAGCATCTCCCAAGTACCTTAGTGATCAATGGGGATTATAAAAACATTGAAATGCTAGTAGAAGAAGGTCTGGAGCAGATGGATGCATTTTTGGCACTCACAGAATCCTCCGAGACCAATATTATCACCAGTCTATCTGCCAAAAATCACGGAGTGTACAAGACCATAGCTCACGTGGATACCCGAGAATACATTCATATTTCTCACAGTATTGGCGTGGATTCCTTGATCAACAAGCGGTTGGTGGCTGCCAATGAGATATCCAGATACTTGAAAAAAGGAACTGTGGATGCGGTATCAGGGATCTATGGGGTAGATGCGGAATTTATCCAATACAGTGTCTGCAAAACCAACCGTCTTACGAAGCATCCTATTCGAGAACTTCATTTTCCTGAGACAGCATTGGTCGCAGGTGTAATCCGGGACGAAGAAGTGTATATACCGGATGGTGATTTTAGACTTCAGATTGGAGATAAGGCTATTGTTTTTGCTTTGCCCGAGGCAAAAGTTTCCCTTGAAAAATTGTTTCATTAAGGTATGATTCACCTTAAAGCCATCGCAAAGATCATGGGGGCACTCTTATTTTTGATAGGAGTGTTGATGCTTCCAGCAGCTTCCATTTCTTGGATTTATAGAGAAGACTCCTCGCCGATCATGATTTCGGCTGCAATCTCATTGTTCATTGGAATGGCCCTGTTTTTTTCATTTTCAAAGCAGGATGAGTTTGTCAGAAAGAGAGAAGGGTACCTTATCGTGGCGTTAAGCTGGATAGTGATGACAGGATTTGGAATGATTCCTTTCATCATATCCAAAGAGGTCACCACTTTTGCAGATGCACTTTTCGAAACTGTATCGGGATTCACCACCACAGGAGCAACCATCCTTACCGATATTGAATCCATGCCCAAAGGATTGCTTTTTTGGAGAAGCATGACCCATTGGATTGGTGGCTTAGGAATCATTGTACTTACAGTTGCGATTTTTCCGCTTTTAGGAATAGGAGGTATCGAATTATTTGTGGCAGAGTCTCCAGGTCCCACTTCAGACAAAGTTCATCCAAGAATTTCTGAGACGGCCAAGCGGCTTTGGTACATTTATGTTGGACTCACAGTCCTCTGTGCTTTGTTATACTGGGCTGGCGGAATGACGCTCTTTGATGCAGTCAACCACTCTTTTGCAACCCTGGCTACGGGTGGATTTTCAACCAAAAATTCGAGTTTAGCTTTCTATGATTCTGCTTTTATAGAGTATGTGGCAGTGTTCTTCATGTTCTTGGCTGGCGCAAACTTCACCTTGATTTATTTTGGAGTGGTTGGAAAGTTTAAAAGAGTCATTTCCAATGATGAGTTTAAAGCTTATGCAATCGGATTGCTCATTCTATCCTTGGTGATTGCTGTACCGATTTACTTACAATCAGATTACGGGTTGGAGCTTTCTTTCAGAAAATCTCTTTTTCAGGTCGTTTCGGTCGTGACTACTACTGGTTTCATCACCGATGATTATACTCAATATGGCACTGGAGTGACCTTTATTTTCTTTATGCTTTTATTTCTGGGAGGCTGTGCCGGTTCCACTTCAGGCGGAATCAAGTTTATCCGCCACACTGTATTCCTTAAAAACTCATGGCTTGAATTTAAGCGGATCGTTCACCCTCGGGCGATCGTGCCTTTAATTATTAATGGAGAGCGGGTCACGGGAAGGATCATCAATAACATTATGAACTTCCTATTGATTTACTTGCTGACTTTTGTGGCGGGATCTCTAGTGATTTCTATGTTGGGTTATGACTTGGCAACCTCATTGGGTGCTGTCGCCACTTGTTTGGACAATGCCGGTCCGGCAATTGGAAAAGTAGGCCCAGTGGATAATTTCGCGTTTTTCTCCTCAGAGGCAAAGGTTGTTTTGTCCTTCATTATGCTCTTGGGAAGATTAGAATTGTTTACTGTTCTGATCTTGTTTACTCCATTTTTCTGGAGAGCCAACTGATCAATCCATTTCCATTTGCGCCAGAATTTTGGCCACCTTGTCTTCCACACTTTCGGAGGAAATGTTGGTTCGGCTAAGTCTGTCCACCATGATGGGGAAAGAAAACGGTGTGAACTGGGTAGGATGTTTGACCACGATTTCCAAGCGGTTGAGCTTCTTCATAGCCTGGATAAACATCTCCTGTTCCATCTGCTGAGTTAGCGCTTCTTCACGAGCTTGTTTCAAAAGTAGATTTTCCGGATCGTATTGCTCAAAGACTTGGAAGAGTAGGCTTGAATTGGCCTGAATATGCTTGAAGGAAGTAGGTTTGCCGGGATATCCCTGGAAAACCAAACCCGCGATGCTGGCGATTTCCCTGAATTTTCTTCTCGACATCTCGCTTTCGTTGACACAGTGGAGAATGTCGTCTTCGATATTTTTCAGGCTGAAAATATCATCTTCCAATATTTCCTCGGCAGAAATAGGGACATCAGACAGGATTTCAAATCCATAGTCATTCATGGCCATGTTGAGCGAAACCGGAAAGCTCTGTGAAATCCGATACGCGATCAAAGCGCTCATAAGCTCGTGCATCATTCGTCCCTCAAAAGGGTAAAAAAACAAATGATACCCATCTCGGCTCTGCAAAGACTCGATCAGGAAGGTGTTTTCATCAGGGACAATACTGAGTTTGCTCTGCAAATCCAGAATGGGCAAAACCTTCCTGACTTCTTCTGATTTGATAATTCCCTGATTGTATTCTCTGAAGATTTCTCGGATTTTATGAGAAAGCATGGAGGAAAGAGACATTCGGGCGCCCATCCAACTGACTACATTGCTGGTTTTCTTTTCTGTGACTTTGACAAAGACATCGAGTCCTTTGACCTGAAGTAATTCCAGATTTCTTCCGGCAAAGAAAAACCGGTCGCCTAACTTCAATTTGGAAATGAAGTATTCCTCAACCGTGCCCAGGTAAGCGCCATTTTTGAATTTCACTTTCAGAGCCACATCACTTACAATCGTGCCCATGCTGAGGCGATGTTTCATGGCGATTTTCTTGCTTTTGACTCGAAACTTGCCATCCTCATCTTCCACCACTTTGAGAAAATCCTCATAGCTGCCCAATGACGCTCCCCCTTTGGTGATAAAATCCATCACCCACTGGATTTCCGGATCAGTTAGCTTAGCATAAGAAGCAGTCTTTTTGACGATCGGGAAAATTACCTTAGGATCAAATCCATCACCCACAGCCAAAGTCACCAAAAACTGAATCAGTACATCAAAAGGGAGTTCGGGTGTAAACTGCGACTCCATGTCTTCCTGCTCGATCGCATTTCTTAAGGCAGCCGCCTCGATGAGCTCTAGGGAATTGGTTGGGACAAAATAAATCTCCGATGGCAAACCCGGCTGATGTCCTGCCCGGCCAGCCCGCTGTACAAATCGGGAGACTCCCTTGGGACTTCCCACTTGAATGACTCGATCCACCGGCCTGAAGTCCACTCCAAGATCCAAGCTGGAGGTGCAAACGACCAGTTTTAATATTCCTTCATGGAGCGCATTTTCCACCCAAGCCCTCACAGCGGTGTCGAGCGAACCATGATGCATGGCAATCCACCCTGCCCAATCGGGACGGGCTTCCAGGATTTTTTGGTACCAAATCTCTGTTTGGGAGCGAGTATTGGTGAAGAGTAACACAGATCTTCCTCCTTCGATGATCTCAATGACTTGATCCATCAACCTGATGCCCAGGTGTCCTGACCAAGGATATTTTTCAATTTCTTCGGGAAAAACAGAATGGATTACAATCTCCTTGTCGACTTTGGCCTTGACGATATGAATAGGAAGCTGGCTCCCCAAAAGGGTCTGAGCAGCTTGATTAAGGTTACCGATAGTTGCGGATACGGCCCAGCGCTTGAACCTTTTGGGATTAATGCTTTGCATGTATTCCAAAGCCAACTGCACCTGTACTCCTCGCTTGTTGCCTACGAGTTCATGCCATTCGTCCACAACTACCGCACTTAGAGACTGAAAAAGTTCTTTGTGGTCTTTTTGAGAGATCAGAATATGAAGTGTCTCGGGGGTGGTGATCAGGCACTCGGGCGGTCTTTTCTTCATCGCCGTCCGGGTTTTGGCATCGGTATCTCCGTTTCTTACCGCCACCTGCCAGGGTAAACCAATCACTTCGCAGACTTCCTGCATGGCTTTTTGAAGATCCTGAGCCAAAGCCCGAAGTGGCGTCACCCAGATCAACTGGATTCCATTGTTCTGTGGCTTTTGCCAGGTATCGGGATGGTTTTGAATGTATTCCAAAAGTGCCGGAAACCATAGGGCGAAGGTCTTTCCTGAACCAGTAGGAGCATTGAGTAAACCGGATTTGCCATCCAAAAAGTCTTGCCAAGCTTGAATTTGGAATGGAAAAGGCTTCCAGCCTTTCTTTCGAAAGTACTCCAATCCGATTTCCAGTCGCTTATCCTCCATAGTGTTTGAGCAAGGCTTTGAGGTCGTCCAAGGTGTTGGCTTCTTCTTTGGGTTTGTCTTTTCGCCAACGTGAAATTCGTGGAAATCTCAGCGCTATCCCACTTTTGTGACGGGGACTGTCCTGGATTCCCTCAAAAGCAATCTCGAATACCAATTCCGCCTTCACCGTCCGAACAGGTCCGAACTTTTCTCGGGTGTTTTTCTTGACAAAAGCATCCACTTCCCGGATTTCCGCATCGGTCAGTCCGGAGTATGCTTTCGCAAAAGGAACAAGCTGATCCCCATTCCAAACCGCAAAGGTGTAGTCGGTATACAAGTCAGCCCTACGTCCGTGCCCTTTTTGGGCATAGATCAACACTCCGTCGATGGTCAGAGGCTCGATTTTCCACTTCCACCAACTGCCGCGTTTTCTTCCAGTTTCATAGGCTGAATCGGCTTTTTTTAGCATCAGACCTTCGGCTAAGTAATCTCGGGAAGACTGCCTGATTTGGGTCAATTCTTCCCAAGACTCGGCTGACACCCGTTGAGAAAGTTCGAACCGGCTGTGAGGATGCGATTGGTGAAAGGATTCCAGAACAGCCCTTCTTTTCTCCATAGGCCAATCCCGGATGTCCTGACCTTGCCACTCGAGCAGGTCATAAGCAATAAAGCTTACAGGGGCTTCTTGAAGTTGTTTTTTGCTGATGTTTTTTCTACCGATGCGGGTTTGAAGCAGGGAAAAGGGTAGAGGCATTCCGTTTTGAAAGGCGATAATTTCTCCATCCAACACAGTCCCGCTGGGTAAAGACGCTGCCAAATCCATCAATTCCGGAAATTTATCATTAACCAATTCCTCACCTCGGCTCCAGATAAAGGATTGATTTTCTCTCCGGATTAGCTGTCCACGGATGCCGTCCCATTTCCATTCGGCGATCCATTCCTGAATTTGCCCCAGCTCATGAACAGCTTGTTCCAAAGGATGGGCAAGGAAAAAAGGATAGGGTTTGGAGATATCCTTGGTCAGTCCAACAGGTGAAGCAATAACTTCCATTTTGGTTTGTTCCGGATCCCAATTTCCCATCAAGGAATGAGCGATTTGAGATTTGTCAACGTCCAAATGCTTTGAAAGAGCCTGAATGATCAAGCTTTGGCTGACTCCGATGCGGAATCCTCCGGTGATCAGTTTGTTGAAAACAAATCGCTCTGTTCGATCCAGACAATCCCAAGCGGAGAGGATGAAGGATTTTTTGTCCACTTCTTCCTGATTTTCCAATGACTTCAAGTCAGCAATCCAGTCAGATAGGTTTTTTTGATGGCTGGATTGGGCAGGAGGAAGTAGTAAAGCAATTGTCTCAGCCAAGTCGCCCACAGATTGGTAGCATTCTTCAAATAACCAATCCGGAATACCTGCCGATTCCTGACACCAAGTTCTTAATTGTCTAGTGTTGACCTGTCTTTTGGGTCTTCGGTGAGAAAAAATTGCAATACCCCAAATTTGATCTCCAGCTGATGCAGTTTTAAAAAATGATCCCAATGCTTCGAGTTTATCCCCGGTTTTGTTGGATTGGTCCAGTCTGGTGATCAACTCGGCAAACTTTTTCATGAATGATTATTCCTTATTTCTGGATTTGATTTGTTTGAAGAGTTGCTTTGCAGGCGAAATTGATAATTTTAGAAGAAAAATGAACAGCATCTACCTGCTCTTCGTTTTAGCTCAAAACTGGCAATCCATGAAAAAGTTACTTCTCGTTTTTTTTGCGGCTCTTTTTTTCACCTCATGCGGGGAATCTGAAGAAAAAAAATACACTGGTGAAGAATTGGAGTTTTCTTTATATCAATCCAGTACCTATGATTTCAGAGGAAGGGTGTTGATCAGAGAAATGGTCAATGGTGGTTTGGAATTGACTTTGAGATTGGATGGATCGAAAGCTTACACAGACTATACCTATCCAGCACACCTTCATTTTGGAAGTTATGATCAAAAGGATAGCCCAATTGCTTTTTTGCTGAATCCAGTTTCTGCCAGAAGTCTGGAGTCCGTGACGGAATTGGACGTATTGTCTGATGGAACCAGGCTCAACTTTGAATCAATGAAATCTTTTGATGGTCACATCAAAATCCACTTGGCCAACGAAGGACCTGACTATGGAGTGATTCTCGCATCGGGAAATATCGGTCCAAAATCAACCGCCAAGTTTGAATTGGACCAATTGGCAATTTGTGGCAATGAGTTTTAAAAATTGAATAAAATGAACTGTTCTCAAAAACAGATTTAAGTCACTTTTCCCATATTTTACTCAAGTCAGTTCCCCCATTTGTAACTCTTTGATTTGTTTTTTCCTTTCCTTCGGCTAGTTTCATAGCTCTTAATTTTTGCTATGAAGTCAATTCGTAAGATTTATTTGTTTGCTGCCCTGACGATCACAGTTTTATCCTGTGGCGGCAAAGAATCTGTTCAGGAGGAAAAGGTGGAGATAAAACCATCAGATGAGTCAATGGAAGCAATTTTTCAAAAAATGGACCTTGGGCTCAATCAAAAATCAGCTTGGAAATCGCATTGGTCGAGCCAAGGTGCCCAAATGGCAATCGATGATTTTGAGTGGGTGTTTACAGATTCGATTGATCCCATGGAAATGCCCGAGAAGAATCCAATTCTGGAGAATGATCCACTTTTTCCGTATCAATTTGCGCATCCTGAAGGCAATGGGACCATCGATATATATTCCTACAAGATAGAAGCTCAAGACGGCGTAGGTAAACCTTACCTCAATCCTGACTCAGAAGTCGTTTGGTATCGAGCAGATGGTATGAAAGAGCGTTTGCTGTTCATGGGGCCTTCTGGGATGTTTGAAGAAGGGCTTTGGCTAAGTCCAAGTGAGTTTTTGGTCATGGGATATTTTCAGGAGGATGAGGGATACCGTCCCATGCTTTGGCTTATTCGTACAGATACCCATCTGTTG
>CALRRX020000028.1:0-12279 GCA_943370675.1 Reyranella massiliensis 521
TCCAACGAAGTCCAATACGAGTTTTCGATAAAGGGTGAACCGATCGCCTGTGAAGGGAAGGAAGGCACTTGGGAGATTCTTCCTAAAGACGAGCGATTTAAATTTTTCAAATGGGATTTTAGAGATGGAACGCCCTTGGTTGATGGAAAGATTGTCTCCCATACTTTTTCTGATCCCGGGAAATACAAGGTCTTGGTTCTTGCTAGTTCAGGGCAAGGCTCCTGCGATATCAGCACCGAATATGAGTTCGAAATAGAAGTAATCGAACAACCCGCCGCAACCATTAAAGGAGCACTTGAAACTTGTCCTGAACAAGAAGTGACTTATTCTGTTGAAGGGCAAAATCCTGAAATTAAAGCGGATTGGGGTATCGTGACAGGAGGTTTGGTAATTGCTGAAACCGAGAAATCCATCACTGTAAAGTGGAATTCAGATGTGACTGAAGGAAAGATTCAGGCTCAGCCTTACCTTAATAGTGCCTGTCTAGGAGAGGTGATCGAATTGAAGGTATCCATTGGCAAAGGCGAACTGCTAGATGCTCCTGAAGGAATATCGACAATATGCGGTGATTTTTTTGAGCCTCTCAGCTATAAAGTGCCTCAGCCTTCGGCAACAGCTACTTACACTTGGATAGTCAAAGGTGGTCAGATCGTTTCTGGAGGTTCTACTGCTGAGGTCAAAGTAAACTGGGATATGAATTCCCAGGAAAAAGAGATCTATTATACAGTTACTGATCCAGCGGCTGTAGCTTCATGCTCCAAAGAGTCAAAGGTTTTGAAATTGAATAAGCTCGCCCCCATTCAGATTGAGAGCTTGATTTTGACACAACCTACATGTCCTGGAGAATCGAATGGAACTGTAGAATTAACCCTTTCAGGAGGTACAGGCGAGTTTGTGTTTTCATGGAGCCATGATGCTAAAGTCAATTCGTCCATCGCTACTGGATTAAAGGCAGGAACCTATGTAGTCACGGTTTCAGATAAAAGCGGCTGTGGAAGTTTGAAAAAAGAAATCACGTTGGATAATCCGGAGCCTGTGGGTTTGGTTGGTGGGTTGGAATTGATTCCTACGACTTGCGCAGGCATTTCGGACGGAGGATTTAGAGTGAAAGTGAAAGGAGGGACTGCCCCATATTCGGTGGAAGGTATTCCTTCTGTTTGGAATGGAGAATACTTAGAAGTCAAGAATCTGGCTTCAGGTAATTTTTCACTTTTCATATTGGACTCTAAAGGTTGTTCTCTTGCTATTTCTTCCACCATTCCAGAAAATAAACCGCTTTCGGTCTCTTTTACAGAAGTAGCGCCTGGATGCCCAGGTGGTGCTTCTGGTGAATTGAATTTGTCAATTTTAGGAGGAAAGCCTCCGTATCTGATTTCTTGGTCGCATGGAGCTCAGACTGATTTATTATCGAATTCATCGACCAAAACCTTACCTTTTTCAGGGCCATCAATCAGTGGATTGCCTTCGGGTTTTTACACAGCCACCATTTCAGATGCAAATGGATGTGAGGTTGTGGCCACAGGCAGGATTTCGGAAGTACCGCCCTTGGTAAGGGTGCCGACTGGATTTATTCCAAGTGATGGAGTCTTTGCTCCGGTCTCTAATTGTTCGATTTCCTACACGTTGCAGATTTGGGATAGCTGGGGACAAGTGGTTTATTTGGGCAATGAAGGTTGGGATGGCACCATCAGAGGAAAAGATGCTGTCATTGGGGCATACACCTACCAAATGACCTATTCTTATTCCATTGAAGGAAAGGTTGAACAGATTTCAACACGAGGAGTTTTCACCTTAATCCGGTAACTTGAGACGAATGATAGCGGGGCAGAACCATGAATTCTTTTCCAAAAAAACTTGCTAGTTTTCTTTTTGTCCTGATTTTTTTAGGACAGTCCGCACCCTTAGTTGCGCAGCTCAATACGCTTGGCAAGGAATTTTACTTTGGATTTATAGAAAACAATGCAACCTCTTTTTTGCCGGTGACGGGTTCGGTGATCATCACTGCCAACGAAAAAACTACAGGTTTTATTGAATACAATAACCAAAAGACATTTTTTACACTTGAAGCAGGTCAACAATTTGTAAAAGACTACGATGAAAATCGTGACTTTATCCTTCACCGAAGTTCGGGTGTGGTGGAAAAAAAATCCATCTACATCAATTCTACCGGCAATGTCGCTGTTCATGCCTTTAACAAGCGACAAGCCAGTGCTGACGGATCTGTGATTTTGCCCTTGACCGCTTTGGGAAAGGATTACTACATTACCTCACATTACGATGAGTTTGAGCCTGGTTTGGATGTATCGCCCACCAACAGAAACTTTGAAAGCGCGCTTTTGATCGTCGCTGTGGAGGATGATACCGATGTAGAAATCAACCCCACAACTCGGGTGGATTTGAATGGTAACCCAGTGCCCGCTGTGGCTCCTATACAGATCACCTTGGATGCTGGAGAGACTTTTCAGCTCAAGGCCATCACCGGAGATCTCACAGGTACGCGAGTGAGAGTGATCAATTCTGCGAATGGGGATTGTAAAAACTTAGCCGTCTTTGGCGGAAACAAGATGACGAGTGCAGGAGAAAACTGTGCGACCTCGGGTGACCATTTGTTCCAGCAATCCTACCCGGTCACTTCTTGGGGTAAGTCATTTATTCATATTCCACTCGCAGATCGGACTTCTGGTGAGATCATCAAAGTCGTCGCATTCCAAGTCAATACACAAGTTCGCATCAATGGACAGCTAAGAGGCACCATCAATCAGGGTAAGTTTTTGACCCTTGAATTTGGGAGAAATGACATTGTTTCCATTGAGACAAGTAAACCTACTTCTGTATCAATGATTGCCAAAAGCGGGAACTGTAATGACCAAAATGATACCTACTCTCGCTATGGAGACCCATCTTTGGTAGCGCTAAGCCCAGTCAATCAGATGATGAAGGACATGGTTTTTTCATCGGTAAAGATCAATTGGGTGAGAACCCACCTGGTTAATATTATCGTCAAAAAGGGAACTGCCAGTCAAACCCTCCTCAATGGCCTTCCAGTAGGTAATCAATTCAAGCCAGTTCCAACCAATCCCTCCTATGAGTATGCCAGGATATCGGTAAATGAAGGAGCAAACCGACTTCAAAATCCAGAAGGTTTCATAGCCTATGCCTACGGTTCGGGTTCGGTAGAGTCTTATGCCTATCCTGTGGGGGCTACCTTGGAAGCCATTCAATTTGAAACGGAGACCACGTACAAATTTGAGGTGGAGGGAGATAAAGTGGCCTGTCTTGGCGAGGAAGGTCTATGGGAGATTTTTCCTGATTTTCCCGGATTCAAAGACTTCACTTGGAGTTTTGGAGATGGAAGTCCGGTGAAAGACGGTAAAAAAGTGGCTCACACCTTCCAAAAGCCTGGCAAATATGAAGTTTCTGTTTTGGCATTAACCGGTGAAGGAAAGTGTGATAGTGAGGAGACTTTTCGATTTGAAGTTGAGGTACTGGAGGTTTCAGGATCGCTTGAAGGCCCAGAGTCAGTTTGCCCTTTGATCGATGAGTTTGTTTACACCTTTGTCAGTCCCCAGCCTGTTGGTATTCTGAAATGGGAGGTCGTAGGAGGGACAGTCCTAGAGGAAAAAGATAATCTGGTGAAGGTGAAATGGGGTGCAGCGGGTCAGCCAGCCAAAGTAAAAGCGATGCCTTTCACAGCGGCAGGTTGCCCGGGTAAGGCAGTAGAACTCTCGATTCTGATCACGGAAACACTTGAGCCAAGCCTTCCAAAGGGAAGCAGTGGCATTTGTGGTCCGAATCAGCTTCAGATTTATGAGGTACCTTTCCCTTCTGTAGATCGGGATTATGCATGGACCATCGTGTGTGGGACACTTGTGTCCGGTCAAAATACACCAAAAGCAGAAATTCTTTGGGATATCAATGCCTCGATAAGATCCGTCTTTTACGAAGAAAACAGTAAAATCAACGGAGCTTGTGCAGGTGTTTCTGATGTACTTGAAGTGAAAATTTATCCTGAGTTGAAACTAGGCACAAGTACTGTAATTGAGCCACTTTGTCCTGAGCAAGCCAATGGAAGTATCCAAATTCTTCCTTCTGGAGGATCAGGAAAATACACGTACTCTTGGTCCCATGATGCCAAGCTTCAGTCAAGCTTGGTCTCAGGACTCGAAGCCGGAAGCTATACGGTCATCGTGAAAGATGCTTCTGGTTGTGCTGAAATCACCGAAACCTTCGAGCTTAAAGACCCTCAGCCTATTCGGTTGGAGGATAAGGTTGTCACTGAAGCTAATTCCTGTTTTGGAGGTACTGATGGGGTTTTTAGATTGAAACTGCAGGGCGGCACGCCACCTTTTTCAGCAGTTGGATTTACGACTACTTGGGATGGAACTTTCCTAGAAATACAAGGAGTGGGAGAGGGCAAGTATCAACTTACTATCCAAGATAGCAAAGGATGTACGCTTCCTGTGGAGGCAGAACTCATAGGTCCTGAGGAACTCAAGGTCGAAGTGGAGGTTCTGAAGCCCGGATGCGCAGGTAGTCTTGATGGTGCCCTGTCTTTGCAAATCAGCGGTGGAGTAGCACCCTATCAAGTGGTTTGGGACAATGGGAAAACCGGAGCCGCTATCGATCAGCTTCCACCAGGTGAATTTACCTACACGGTCACAGATGCCAAGGGATGTGCGCTGGTAGGACTCGCTAGAGTCAATCAAGCAGATCCACAATTAAGAATGCCAACCGGCTATGATCCGCGAGAGGGCGTCTTTCAGCCTGTTTCCAACTGTAGTGTATCATTTGAACTTATGATTTGGGATCGATGGGGAGATTTGGTATTTGTCGGTTCGGAAGGATGGGATGGCAAAGTCAAGGGCCAAAATGCTCCGATCTCAACCTATTCTTACCTGATCAGATACACCTATCTACTCGAGGGCGTACCCACTACCTCTGAAAAATCAGGCATTTTTACCTTGATTCGTTAGGTTTTCGAATTCCTATTTCGAGGATTTGAATAGCTTTGTCTAAGCTAATTTTTAACAACCTATGAAGAAAATATTGATTACGGGCGGGGCGGGATACATTGGTTCTCACACTGCGGTGGAGCTTTGGAATGCCGGTATGGAACCGATCATTTTGGATGACTTGTCCAATACCAATGAAGGAGTTTTGGATCGACTCCAAGAAATTACCGGAAAGCAGTTTGACTTCTACAAAGGAGACTGTAATGACAAATCACTTTTAGAAAATATCTGTACCGAGCACCAGATCGAGGGCGTCATCCACTTTGCTGCTTTTAAGGCAGTCGGAGAGAGTACGCAGGTTCCCTTGAAATATTACCAAAATAATATCGGTTCGCTCCTTGTACTCCTAGATGTGATGAAGGAAAAGGGAATCCGTGACTTGGTCTTTTCCTCTTCTTGCACGGTGTATGGTCAGCCAGACGTTCTTCCTGTGACCGAGGCTACTCCAAGAAAAGAGGCTGAAAGTCCGTACGGAAATACCAAGAAAATCTGCGAGGATATTTTGGTCGATTATGTGAAAAGTAAGCCGGGAATCCGGGTGATTGCCTTGCGCTATTTCAATCCGGTAGGTGCTCACCCGAGCAGCAAAATAGGAGAGTTGCCTATCGGGACACCGCAAAACCTCGTGCCCTTTATTACGCAGACGGCGGCAGGAATCAGGGAGAAATTAACTGTTTTTGGAAATGACTACGAAACCTCGGATGGAAGCTGCGTGAGGGATTACATTCACGTAGTGGATGTGGCCGATGCACATGTCAAATCCTTGTCTTATCTCAACGAGCAAGCGGATAATTTTTATGACGTTTTCAATGTAGGAACAGGCAATGGAAACACGGTTTTGGAAGTCATCCATGCTTTTGAAAAAGTGAGTGGTGAAAAACTCAACTATGTGATCGGTCCCCGCAGACCTGGAGATGTGGTGAAAACCTGGGCTGATACAGCCAAGATCAACCAAGTACTCGGTTGGTATCCCAAATTTTCCTTGGAAGATTCCATGCGGGACAGTTGGAACTGGCAGAAGAGTTTGAAATAAAGAAAGCGGGTAAAAGCCCGCTTTTTTTATTTCCAAGAAATTGTTCAAGTGGTCATTAGGAGAATTAGAATCAAAGTAAAAAGCCCAATCCCCGTTGAAATTTTTCCCATCCTTTTTGACTTAGTCCAACCAGCCATCGAGATCATGGAAATAAGGAAGAAAACACCCAGGAAAAAAGAAACCGAGCCCACCAATCTGGGAAAGTTCAAATCCGATGCTTCAACAGGAAAAGGATAGCCTGTAGTAGTCATCAGCATCAATTTGGTCATAGCAAAAATGGCTATTAAGAAGAAACTCCCTGCCAGCGTGGAAACGATCAAGATGGATTTTACCATTCGGCTATCAAGTTGAGAAACCAAGATGTTAGCAATAATCGCTATCGAAAATCCACCAAGAAGCGCACTGATGGTGATTACTTGATTTGCTAGTTTGTTCCAATAGTCAAAGGGTATTGCGATTGTAAGGTCATCCATATTTTTTTCATTAAAGAATCAATAAGTACTCAATTTTTAAATTTATGGAATTTAAAAAAGGATTTGAAATCCTCGGACGACACCTTCAAATTTCAAATTTGTAGGACCTTAAATGCTTATTATGAAAGTTAAAATAAAACTTTCGAGAGTTAATCCTCGGGTTTTCCTATTTTCAGCATTAATTCAAAATCCTTTTTCTATGTATTTGAAGCTAAAGATTGGTGTCGTTGGGCTCTTATTTATCTGTACAAATTTGACCGCTCAGGTTGCCGATTTACCGATCACTCTGGAGACTGAAACTGGCAAAATAGAAGGCGCATTGCTTGTTCCTGAAGGCAAGGCTAAGTTTCCACTGGTGTTGATCATTGCTGGTTCGGGCCCCACAGATCGAGATGGGAATAATCCGGTGATGAAAAATAACTCCCTAAAAATGTTGGCTGTGGGATTAGTGGAAAATGGGATTGCCTCGGTGCGATATGATAAAAGAGGAGTAGGGGAAAGTAAAAGTGCCGCGCTAAGCGAAAGTGACTTACGATTTGAGAATTATGTCCAAGACGCCCGTGCTTGGGTGGAGTTTTTAAGTAAGGACAACAGGTTTTCTGAAATCATCATTCTTGGCCATAGTGAAGGATCTTTGATTGGGATGATTGCAGCTCAAAATTCCGAAGTAGATAAATTCATTTCTTTGGCAGGAGTTGGTTCTCCGGCTGGTGAGATTATACGCGAGCAATTAAAGCCTCAGCCGCCTTTTGTATTGGAGCAATCACTTCCCATCCTCGAGAAATTGGAAAAAGGAGAAACAGTAGCAGAAGTTCCGCCTATGCTTGCTTCACTTTTCCGACCTAGTGTTCAGCCCTATCTTATTTCATGGTTTAGGTATGACCCTCGTCAGGAACTTGCCAAACTGAACAAGCCTGTTTTGATCATTCAAGGCACCACAGATCTTCAAGTGGGCGTTGCTGATGCAGAAAAATTGGCTGATGCTACTAAAAGGGCTGAGCTTCAGATCATAGAAGGAATGAACCACATTTTGAAAGAAGCTGAATCAGATCGAGCAAAAAACCTTGCCACCTATTCCATTGCAGACCTACCACTGAAAACCGACTTGGTTAAAAGTGTGGTTGAGTTTATCAGAAAATGACCTTGTTTTCCTATCGAGCACTTACACAGGATAATTTTCCAAGACAAAAGCCTCTGCATTGTTGTAGCAAAAGTCATCCACCCATTTTTCCACCTCTTCAGTGGTTTTGAAATGGTCAAGGTGAGTTGCTTTTGGATCCTTTCGGGCAAGGTCAATTTCCTCAACCAAATGATTGGCCATGGATTCGAAGCTCAATGCAGTAGGAAAGGGATTGACGGGATCGATCAGGCCTTCGAAATCTGTCCCGATGGTCAGGCACTTCCAGATCGAGGCTTTTTCTGCATCGGTAAGTTTTGGATTGGAATAGGCACTTTTCACAAAGCCTTCCAGATTTTCCCAAATCAGCTTAATGCTGTTTCGCTTTTTAGCTCTGGTCTTATCCTTTTTGAGATCTTCTGAAGTGATCCCTAAAATCCGTTGATCAAAGGAAAGTCCGATCAAACCGCGTGTTTTGACAATCACTTCTATATCCTCATCACAAAGGTTGATGTTCCAGGCATTGAATTTTCCCGAAGGATCGGTATAGTCATCCTTTTCCTTTTTCTCCAGATCGATATGATCTTGGAGTGTTTTGATCCCGGAATAGCCGCAATGCGAAGCAATCACGGGAATTCGATCTCCGTTTGCCAGGCACTTTTTTACCAAGTCATAATATTCGACACGTGACCTAGCTGCCATGTGTTTGACATCAATGAGGATTCGGTAACCCAAGGATTCATCTCGCTCACCGGCCAAGTTCAAGCCCAAAATTTCATGGATGATGCGGTGCCCATTTCTTCTGAAGCCCTCATTCATGTGGGGACGCTGCTTCATCAGGATTTTCCCCATGCCGGGAATGGAGTGCGCATGCCCGCAGAGCCGATTGTCAAAGTGATGCGCAAACGTGATGAAAAAGACAGGAACCTCCCACATCTTCTTGATAAACTGAACCCGGTCGGAGATGTCTTGCACCGATTTGACCCGATCGGTTCCCAAAGCATGCGCCCCTTCGATGGTCAGAATCATGGTGATCTCTGTGTCGTCAGCCAGTGATTTTTGTAACTCTACTTTGCTTTTAGGGATTCGGTAACAGGCATTTTCGGCCACGTAGCTGCTTGGATCTTCATTTGCCCGCTTTTCGGCAGCTTTTCTTTCTCCTAAAATTGCTCCGGGAATATGTATTTCATTCTTCTTGATTCGGATGCCGGAATCTTTGATTACAAAATTTTTCTCCCGGATCAGGGACTCCCAGTAATCGTAATCTGGCGATTGGAAGTAGTCTACGACTTTGTCAGGGATTCGCATGTAGGCCGTCTGAAGCAAGTCCCTCCTCAATCCCTTATCTCCCAAAATAACACTCGCCAAAAAGTGGTACCATTTGTCTTCTTTGATCTTTGGGTCCATTCCTTGGACAAACTGGCGCTCAAGTGGATAGAGTGAATTGAACGTAAGTCGAAGGTTGGCATTCCAGCATTTCACGAGGTCTATTTGACTGTAGCTGGCTCCCATTTTTCCATCTTCGATTGCTTTTGAATTGGAAGCAATGACGGTCCAAGGGCTAAATTCTCCTTTTCGGGTAAATTTTTTTTGCTTCTCCTGCATTTGGAAATGTGCCCTCATGTGGTTGTGGCAGTGCAGATCTGAAAATTTTCTCTTCATAATTTTTTAAAAATTGGGGATTAAAAATAAACTGAGTACTACCAAAAGGACCTAAATCAGTTCCTGCTCAAGTCCTTGGATGCAGGCTTTAAATCGCCTTAAACACAGGTAGTAAGGTCAAAAATCCGCTGCTTAATTCCAAAAAATCTTCAATCAGGTACTGTGAAGAAATTGAGAAATTTGATTAGAGGCAAGGATCATATGGGGACTCTTTTGCATTTTGGAATACAATCTAGGACCATGAAACAATTCACAAAATTTGCCATTGCTGTCTTCGGAATCCTGTTGCTTTTCTCTTTCAGACAGGAAAAAACCAAGATCAACTCAGACCCTATTCAAGTCATTGCGTTCGGTTCCTGTAATCGTCAAGATGCTCCCCAACCGCTTTGGAAGCCGATTTTAGCTGATCAACCGGATCTTTGGATCTGGATGGGAGATAATATTTATGGGGATTCGCCCGTGATGGATACCCTGAGGGCGAAGTATGGCAGGCAAAGTGCCAATCCGGACTATAAGGCTTTAAAATCGAGTACGCCGATCGTGGGAATTTGGGATGACCACGACTATGGGATCAATGACGGGGGTAAGTTTTTCGCCCAAAAGAAAGAGTCGCGAGACCTTATGTTTGAGTTTCTGGGAGTGCCCAAGACTGCTCCCGAAAGGTCGAGGGAAGGTGCCTATGCTTCCCATACTTTTGGTCAGGGAGAAAATCTAGTCAAGGTCATTTTGCTCGATGCCCGCTATTTCAGAGATACCCTGGAGCGAGTCAATCGGGTGTACCAAATCAATCCCTCTGGGGAGATTTTGGGAGAAGCACAGTGGAAATGGCTAGAACATGAACTCAAGTCAAGTAAGGCAAAAGTGAATCTGATTATCTCGGGGATTCAAATGCTTCCTACAGAGCACGCGTATGAAAAATGGGCAAATTTCCCTCAGGAGCGTGAAAAGCTACTTAATCTCATTTCTAATTCAGGAGCCAAAACTCCGATTTTGCTCAGTGGTGATCGGCATATTGCTGAGATCATGAAGCTTCAAGATTCACGTTTTCCCAACGGTCTTTATGAAATCACCTCTAGCGGACTCACGCATACTTGGAGCAAAATTTCTGAAGAACCTAATTCATTTCGGATAGGTGAGCTCATTGCAAAACTCAATTATGGGTTGGCCTCTATCGACTGGAATAAAGGGGAAATCAGCTTTCAGGTCAAAGGAGAAAATGGGGAAGTCTTTGCCTCTCAAGTGATCAAACTGTAGCAATGACCAATGGTCAATTTCCAATTTTCAATGACCAATTCTCAAATTCAATAACCAATAACTCAATAACCAATAACTATTCCCCTCAATAACCATGTTCAAAAGAAGAGATTTTATCAAAAGCCTAGGATTGACTTCTGCGGCTTGGCTGAGTTTCGGAGATAGTGCGCTGGCGGAGATTCAGCGCGAATTTCCATTTCAAAACCAACCGACCTTATTTTATCCTATCAGAATAAAGGGCAAGGTGAGTTCCTCCGGAAAAGGAATCGCAGGAGTATCTGTCTCTGATGGACGACTGGTAGTGCAGACCAACGCAGCTGGGGAATTTGACTTGATTTCAGGTTCTGACCGGGAGTTTGTGTTTGTCTCCCTTCCTTCTGGATATGAAATTCAAAAGCTTGCCAATGGTTCAGCTTCGTTCTTTCAGGCCATCGACAAAAGTAAAACCGAGCAATCCATCAGCTTTGAGCTGAAAAAAGTCGCTGCATCGGACGCTAACCATCATTTTCTCCTTCTTTCAGACACCCAAATCCAAAATGAATACGAAGCAAACCAGCTTTTGACCGTGGCCGCGCCAGATGTGGTCAAGACCCTAGCTTCACTTGATGATCCAAATGCATTTGGCATCGGCTGTGGAGATTTAGTTTTTGACAAACTGGAGCTTTTCAAAGAATACAACCAATCCATTCAGAGGTACAACATTCCTTTTTTCCAAGTAATCGGAAATCATGACATGGATTTTGGAGTGCGCTCGGATGCCTGGACGGCGAGTACCTTCAAGGGGCACTTCGGACCTACCTATTATTCTTGGAACCGAGGTGAGATTCATTATGTGGTGTTGGATGATGTGTTTTACTTGGGAACGGGCACTCGCTACATCGGACACCTGCCTGAGGAGCAACTAGTCTGGCTGGAGCAGGATTTGAAAACTGTAGAAAAAGGAAAAACAGTTGTGGTATCCCTCCATATTCCTACCATTACCGGGAATTTAAAGCGCTATCCTCAAAGTGATCCGCTCGGCGGCACGGTCAGCAATCGGGAGCACCTCTACCGAATGCTGGAAGGATACCAAGTTCATATCCTTTCCGGTCACACCCATTTTAACGATAACATGATCAACGGGCACGTGTACGAGCATTGTCACGGAACAGTCTGTGGGGCGTGGTGGTCAGGGCCGATCTGTCACGATGGTACGCCTAGTGGCTATGCAGTCTATGAGGCCAAAGGTTCTGAGCTTCGCTGGAAATATAAAGGAACCGGATTGGATATAAATGAACAGTTTAGAGTTTATCCGGCAGGTTATCATAAGGATTTCCCTGATCAGATGTCTATCAACTGCTGGAATTACGATCCCGAGTGGGAGATTTCATGGTATGAAAACGGAGTGAAAAAAGGTGCTCCGGAAAAAATTGTGGCTGTAGATCCTTGGAGTGTAGAGTTACACACTGGACCAAATTTACCGGCTCGACGCACTTGGGTGGAGCCCCAGTTGAATGACCATATGTTTTTCTTCAAGCCATCAAGTAAAGAAAATCTAGTGGTGGAAGTGAAAGATCGCTTTGGAAACGTGTATTCGAAGCGGGTTTAAGGAAAAATCATTTTTGACTCAAAGGAGAAAATGGATCACATTTTCTCCTTTTTGTTTCTTTTCATTTTCACGCGATTTACCGACCCGTCAGGGAAAATGTAAATCCGGTATTTTCCATTTTTTATGATATGAGTAGGAAC